>NZ_JBOZCJ010000004.1:0-112211 GCF_051265215.1 Actinotignum stranguriae | reverse complement strand
AGCTCAATAAGGCTGACTTTTCGTTGCTATGGCAGGGCAAACCCCGGATATAAGACCCACCATTTGTCTATTAGCCCGGGTTGAAGCTGAAGACCCCCGGATCGGTCACATCAACTTCCCACGTCTGTGCCTTGCCCTCCACGGTCCAGCTAATAAGCGCGGTCGTAGCTTTGCGCTCCACATGGAAATCGATCACGCTCTCCCACGAGTACCGCCGGAAACGCTTGCCGTCCGCTCGCGAAATATGTGACAGCCCCGACACACCTTCCGGATTGATCACAATAAACTCGACATCGGTGACCACGAGCACCCGGATCACCGCCGCATCGATTGCATTCCACAGGCTTGAGACCAGGAGCTTGCTGATTCCATTCAGGAAGCTGCGATACTTGCGTGCCACGAGGTAGTTCGCGCCCGCCTCGATACCGTTCTCGCGAAGAAACGCGAGAATATCTTCTTCCGTCACGCCCCGAATAACACCCATGACCGTGCACCTTTCTCGCGAACACCGCGACGAATGAGGGGATCTCTTTCCCGCACCCTTGCGCGAAGTTTGTTACCTCAATGGTTTTAGATTACATAATTTTACGACGACGCACACCCGCCTCCCACACTCTTTCCGCACAGTACCGCCGATTAGCATCCTGCTTCTCCCGTGCAGCAGCCCCTGCCCACGGTCAGGCGCCTAGAGATGTGGCTGCCGCGAAGAAGGCCCCCTTGCCGGTGGTTTCAATCTGCACTGCCAGACCGCTTACGCCAATGGGCTGCGTCTCAGTGCTCCGGTTACAAGAGCATGATCTCGAAGAAGCTGACCGCCACCGGCGCGGAAAGCGCGTGGTTGTTGGCTGGTGCCATTGCTTTGCTGGGAACCGGGATGCTGGTGCGGCGCCGGCATAGCTAAGTAGCACCTAGCCAAGCACGGCGCATGGCTACAACACAGCGCAAGCTAAGCAGCGCATAGCCAGTACATCAAGCACTAGCAAAAACAGGTGTGGCCCAGGACCGCGAAGGTTCTGGGCCACACCTGTTTCTTGGCGCACCGATATTTTAGGGGAAGGCCACCGCCCGCTAGCTGCGCCGTCGTTCTATATGGAAACCGTGGCAGCGCGGGTGCGCGCGCCCTCGAGCTTGCCGCGCAAACCGTGCGGGGAAATCAACCAGACCACCAGGAACATGAGGCCCTGGGCCGTGACCACCGCGGCGCCGGAAGGAAGGTCGAGCCAGTAGGAAACGTACAGACCCACCAGCGCGCACACCGCCGCGAAAACCGGGGCGAATATGAGCATGACGCGGAAGCGATTGGTGACCAGGTAAGCCGTGGCTCCCGGCACGATCACCAGCGCAATAATGAGGATCGCGCCCACCGCCTGCATGGCTGTCACCACCGTGAGCGCCAGGCAGAAGAGCAAAATCGCGCCGAGCGTGCGGGCCCGGATGCCGATGGCTTGCAGATGGGTGGGGTCGAAAGCGTAGGCGGTGAGGTCGCGCCGCTTGAACAGCAGAATCGCGAGCGCGAGGGGTGCCAGGATGACCACCTGGATCATATCCGCGCGCGTGACACCCAGCAGGTCACCGAAGATGACGTGGTTGAGGTCCACATTGGAGGGGTTGAGTTTGATAAGGATCAACCCGACCGCGAAGAACAAAGTAAATACTGCTCCCATGGAGGCGTCTTCTTTGACTCGCGAGGTGGAGCGCAGCAGGAAAATCAGCGCCACCGCGATGAGCGCGGCAATGACCGCACCCAGGGAGAAGGGCATCCCGAGCACATAGGCGATAACCACGCCGGGCAGAATCGCGTGCGAGAGCGCGTCGCCCATGAGCGACCAGCCAATGAGCACCAGCCAACAGCTGATGACCGCGCACACTATCGCCGCGGTGAGGGTGACCGTAGCCCCGCGCACCATAAAGGGGTGCGTCCACATTTCAACGAAAAGTTCGTACCACACTAGCGATTCTCCTTTGCCTTGCGCAGGTGCGTGGCCGGGTCCGCGGCCGGGTCCGGTTCGTGGTGATCGGGGACGACGCCGAAAGCCTGCATGAGGTGCTCGGGCTTCATGGCTTCGGCCACCGGGCCGTGGAAAATAACACGGCGGTTGAGGAGGAGCACTTCGGAGCACAGTTGGGGCAGGCCGGCCAGGTCGTGGGTGGCGACCAGGATAGTTACCCCGGAAGCCGCCAGTTTCTGGAGCAGCGCAATAATCATGGTTTCCGACGGTTTATCCACCCCGGCGAAGGGCTCATCGAGGAGCATGAGCTGGGCGCCCTGGGCGATGGCGCGGGCAATAAATACGCGTTTGCGCTGCCCACCGGAAAGCGATCCGATCTGGCGCTCGGCGTAGGGGGTCATTTCTACCATGTCGAGGGCGTGGCGCACCGCCTCCCGATCTTCGGTGCGGGCGCGGCGGGTAGGGCCCATGAAGCCGTAGCGGCCCATGGTCACCACCTCGCGGACGCTCACCGGGAAAGCCCAGTCCACGCCTTCGTTTTGGGGAACGTAGCCGACCAGGCCGGCTTTGCGGGCCCGGGTGCCGCTCTGGCCGAGGATCGTAATATCCCCGCCGTGCCGCACCGATCCCATAATTGATTTCATGAGGGTGGATTTACCCGAGCCGTTTTGCCCCACGAGGGCGCAAATAACACCCGGGGTCAGCCCGAAGCTCACCGAGGTGAGGGCTTGCACCGAGCCGTAGCGCGCGTGAACACCGCTCACTTCCAGAGCGTATTTCGGAGATTCTATTGGTGTTGCCACCGTTCCTCCGCCTTTCTGCGATTGTGCGTAGGTGCGAGCTGCATATATTGCGAACATCGTTGCCGTGTTAGCAACGTTCACGTGAAAGCAGCGTTTATATGCGAGCGGCGTTTACTTGCCGGCTGGTTTCGTGGGTTCGCTCGCGGATTCGCCGGCCTTGCCGGTGAGCCCGCGGGTGATGAGATCGGCGTCGTACCGAAGCAAATCGAGGTAGGTGGGCACGGGACCGTCCGCCTCGGAAAGCGAGTCTACGTACAGTAAGCCGGCTACCGGAACACCGGTGTCTTCGGCAACGGACGCCATTTTGTCATCCACGGTGGATTCGCAGAACAGCGCCCGCACCCCGGAGGTGCGCACGAAATTCTCAAGGTCGGCCTTGGCCTTGGGGGTTTGCGCGCCTTCGGCGTTGACTGCCCACAGGTACTTTTCTTGCAGGCCGTGATCACGCGTGAGGTAGGAGAAAGCACCTTCGCAGCTCACCAGCGCGCGCTGGGATTCGGGAATGGTAGCCAGGGCTGCGTCCATATCGGTGGCGATGGCATCCAGTTGTTTCTTGTAATTTTCGCCGTTGGTGCGATAGGCCTGGGCGTGATCGGGATCTACCTTAGAAAAAGCAGCGACCATATTATCCACGTAGAGTTTGCCGTTCTTCGGACTCATCCATGCGTGCGGATTCGGTTTGCCCTGGTAATCACCTTCCGCGATGGCGACCGGCTCAATTCCATCGGAGAGGTTAACGCGTTCAGCAGTGGAATTCTCTACGAATTTCTCAAACCATCGCTCCAGGCCCAGGCCGTTGTAGAGGATGATATCGGCGCCTTCCGCGCGCTTAATATCACCGGGCGAAGGCTGATAATCATGGATTTCTTCCCCCGGATTGGTGATCGACGCGACCTCCATATGTTCGCCGGCGATATTCCGTGCCATATCTGCCAGTACCGTGAAGGTGGTGAGTACCTGCGGTTTCTCACTTCCTGCGTTTTTTTCTTGCGACGACGCAGTCCCGCAGGCCCCCACCACGGCAAGCATGCTCACCAGCAGCGCGGCCAGGCCGGCCCGTACCGCACCCCGTTTATATCCCATTCCCATCACCATCCCCTTTCTGGCTTATACTGGGCGTTGAGGTCCTGAGTGGATACATCCGTGAGGAGGCCCAGCGCTCGTAAGTAAGGGTACCCTTACTTTTTGGTGACGGGGCTTAATCCTACGCGAGTTTAGCCCCGCGCGCGAGGGCGTCACTCCACAGCTGGGACTTTCTCCCCGGTTATTCGCCACATTTTTACTTAATATGATGTCGCCCACCGCCCCGCCGAACGTGAACACCGCATTTTGCTGGCGTAGGCCCCGGGTAGACTTCCCCCATGGATGAGATGGACGCTATCGGACGGGAAATTGACACCATCGCCGCTTCCCTCGGCGATATTCCGGAAGCCGAACCCGGTGAACCTGGCTACATTATTAATACCTGGGAACGCGTGGTGACCGCATGCCGGGCGGGGATGCGACCGGTGGCATCCACGGAAGGGCTGCGCCTGGCCGTGGCGATCGGGCACAACCTAAAAACGGTGGAGCTTTCTCCTGCCCGCGATGGGGAGGGTCGTTCCTATCTCAATCTGCGCTGCGGGGTGGGCCGGGCGGATCTCATCGATGTGACCGGCTTGGCCGGCTGGGTTTTTGAGACCTTCTCTCTGGGGGATGTGCGTATTGTCGGAGAGGAGGTGGTCCTGCATCTGGCTTTGCGCATGGCCGGCTTGCCTTTCTCGCGGCTAACCAGCATGGTGAAGTTCCTCGTCGTCGCCGCTATTGACGCTACCGCGGTATTCGTGCGCGGTCTCGATAACGTTCCCCCCACAAAGGATGATCTTTTTGGGCCGGAAGCGGTGGCCGGCGCCGGGGATATTCTGGAGGATACGTTTTCCGCGCGCCCGGAAATGAATCCTTTTGTGGGTAATGCACCCGGGAATGCCGATCAGTTCACAGACCCGGCCGGGGTGGATGCCCGTTTCGATGAACTCCTGGGCACGGCCGGGGTGTATCGCTGGAATGGTTTAGTTTCCGCACTCGCTCCGTTGCTCGGGCAGCGCGATGCGGCTCAGGCCGAATACGGTTTTGGGGCCACGCTCCGCGTGGATGGCTCTGAGGTTCCGGTGGTGATGCTACGCAATACCCTGGTCAGCGGGGCGGATAGCGCGGCGGTGACGTTGCGCCTGGGAGATGCCACCGCGGAAGGAGTTCGGGAGGCGGCACACCAGGCCGCGGCTCTTCCACTCGGCGGGGTGGTGGTGCACGGCACCGATCTTTATTTCAGCCACGCTTTTGAGATCAGCGGGCAGCGGCCGGGGTGGATTGCCAGCCAAATTGAAGGTGCGGCGCGGTATTCGTTACTGCTCGGCCGCGGGTAGTTCCAGCACCGCTTCCCGGAGGCGTTCCCACAGGTCCGCTTCGGCGTCATAAGCTTCGGCAACGATAGATTCGGGGAAATAGGCGGTATCGCGTTCCAGACCCAGCAGGCAGGGATAAAAACCGCCGCGCTGGCGATAGGCGACCCAGGCTAGCGGCGCATGGGCCACCAGCCGGTCCCCGATAAGCACTCCGAGCCCGGAGGCGAGGGCCTGCCGGGAACGCTGGCCGCGCAATTCGGGCAGCAATGCGCAAATATCCCGTAAATTCCGGGGTAGTTCCCGGCCGCGCGGCACCAGTTTCTTCGCTTCTTCGCGTGCTTCGTGTAGATAATTCTCATCCCCGGGGGCGAGCCAACCGATGCTACCTTCCGGGTAATAATCGGGGTTATCACATTCGCGCAGGGCCGGCAGTAGCGAGGCCTCCCAGCCCAGGTAGCGCCCGGTGGTGGCGGCAGCGATGAGTTCAAGGTAGGAACGCGAATCGGCAATAACACCATTATCCACGGCGGTGGCGGACCATAGCGTGAGCATCCAGGCATCTTTGGAGCGCCCAAATTGGGAGAGTTGCGATTGTTGCACCCAGCCGTTGCGTTGCAGGCGGCTACGTGCAGCTACCGCTGCGCGGCGAGATGAGAAACGCAGGCGATTGATCCACATGCGCGGGGCGGTCAGGCGTGCCGCTTCGGCGACCATAGCAAGAAGGGCCCGATCCAGGGCGGAGGCATCCGCCTGGTTGTCACTCTCGGGGGCCAGATGTGCTCCATGCGCCATGGCTGCTGGTACCGTCCTTTGCTACTCGAGGGCCGCGGAAAAATCACGAGGACGCTCAGGGGGCCGCCCGCGGGAAAGCACGGACGGGGTGTTCTCTATTGTACGCGGCACGCCCGGCCTGTGCCGCATTTTTCTGCCAACGTGGAATACTGGTGAGGTGGTATCACAGTTCACAACATGGGAGGAAGCCGCCGCGGCTTTGCGTGCTAGTTATGAGGGTGCGCGGGCGGATGAAACTCCGGCTTTACGTTTTGTCACTCACGGGGTGCCGGTAACAGCCTGGCCCGGGCAGTCAACCCGGCGCGATAGCCGTACCGTCGTTCATCTTGCGGCACCTGTACTCACCGGCGCGGAAATGCGCAAGTACGACGGCGCCGCCGCATCCGCGGCGTCTGATGCCGTTGCCACTCCGCCAGGCACGCAAGCAGGCACTCAGCCTGGCGCCACGCCCGCAGCGCAACCTGGGGCGCAGTCCTATGCGCAATCTGACTCGGTGCTTTCCCGCAATGCGGCGGCGGTGCTCGAGCATTTTGGTATTGACCCGACCGGCCCGGATCTTATCGCAGTGTTGCGCGCGGCGGATACGCTGCCAATTGGCGGGATTCGCTTGCTGGGTGGTCGCACCCATATTCATTACGCGGTGGCGCTGCCAGCCCCGGCTGCGCAGCTGACTGCCTGCGCGGCATTGGTGGCGGCGCAGGCCCGGGCGTTGAGCGGTGCGGATGCGCTGTCGGAATCCGCCCAGGAAGGGGAGGCTGATGTCTAAGAAGTCTGGGCGCGACGAACGCGATGCCCGCGATGTGACGACAGCGGCGGGCCTGTATGAGGTACTTGTTGCTGATTATCATGCGCAGGCGCAGCCGGACGGGGTGCATTACCGTTTCGAGGTGGTGTGGCGTTCGGAGTCAGATAAGCAGGAGATGATCGCGAGTTACGCGAATGTTCCCGGGCTGGGGGATGTGCTCTACGTGGCGGCATCGCTGGTGGAGTCGCCGACGGAGGCCCGTACCCGCGATGTTTTGGAGCGGATCGGCGAGTTTTTGGATGGCGATGCGGTGATGTCCGGCGGGCACTTGCAGTTGCGGATTTGTTTGCCAATGGCGGGCCTCACGGTTGAGACGTTGCGGGCGCGTTTGCGTAATCTTGCCGGGGCCGCTACTTCTATTCGCCGGGAGTTTGCCGACGACGACGAAACCGGCACCCTGACCTTTGGCTACTGAGGCATAGTCCGGGACGGCCTGGGTGTACTTTAGCTGCTGGACTGCGCCTACCCGCCCGCGCCGAGCGGCACGCACCCGATTTAGCGGCGCGCACGCGATTTAGCGGCGCGGGCGGGCCCGCTTGGTGGGGCTGGCGGTAGCGCCATCTTCCGGCCAGGGGTGGCGCGGGTAGCGGCCACGCATTTCCGCCCGCACTTGGGCGTAGGGGCCGGCCCAGAAGCTTGCGAGGTCGTCGGTGATGGCAACGGGCCGGGCGGCCGGGGAGAGGAGTTCGAGGGTGACGGGGATGCGCCCGCCGGCCAGCTGCGGGGTACGGGCCCAGCCGAAGGCTTCTTGGACGCGCAGGCGTACGGTGGGCCGGGCTCCCGCATAGTGGATGGTGCGTTGTTCCCCGGTGGGGATAGTAATGCTGGCGGGGGCGAGTTCATCAAGGTGGGTGGCTTCCGGCCAGGGCAGTAGGCGTTCAATATTTCCGGCCCCCAGGTTTCCCCAGCTGCCGCCCCGGGCGAGGGCGGCGAGTTCAGGCCCGGCTAGTTCCTCGATGCGCTGGCGGAGTGCGGATTCTTCCATATCGGGCCAGGGTTCACCTAGGACGGTGTGAAGGAAGGCGAGGCGTTCGCGCAGGGCTTGGGCTCCGGCGGTGAATTCGAGCGGGAGGGTTCCGGAGCGGGCCGCGGCGCTCACCCACGCGGTGGCGGCTGCGCGCGGGAGGCGCTCCACATCCCGGCCGCTGAGTTCGATGGCTCCTAGGCGGGTGGTTTGCCGGGCGCGTAGGCGGCCTTTTCGGTAGCTGATTGCGGTGCCGGTGGCGATGAGGCCACGGCCGGCGTGGCGGGCGAGTTCTTCATCTGCGGGTACAGCGGCGCGGATGAGTGCATCCGCCCGGCCCTGGCTGGCGCTCACATCGGCTACCGCAAGCCAGGGTGATCCGAGGAGCGGGGAGCCTTGCGGGAGTATTGCCCCGCTGCCGTTAGCCAGGAGGTAGCGCCCTGAGGTGCTATCCACCGCGCGGGCCAGCAAATCCGGATAAGCCCAGGCGGTCACAAGGGCGAGGGCATCATCATTACGAGCAGCCCGGCTGGGTTTCCCGAAGCCGGATACGCCGGTTTTACCGGAACCTGCGGTATCGGTTTTCCCGCGACTGGGTGTGCCGCTGCCCGATTGCTCAATGCCACTCTGCCCGCTCTTACTCTGCCCACTGCCGGTTGCCGCCACCTCACCCAGGGCGCGGTGGGCGAGTTTCTCGAGGCGCTGGGCTTGCCGGGCCCAGGCCGGTGAGACGGCGGTGGGCCACCGTGCCAGATCGGCCCCGGGGAGCCGGGGCGATTCCGCGAGCGCGGCCACGATCTGGGCTGCTGTGCCCGCCCCTAACCGCGGGGTAGTTTCCAGCAGGCTGCGGCCTAGCCGGGTGCTGACCGGGAGCGGGGCGAGGGTGCGGGCCAGGTCAGTGACCTGCCAGGCCCGCTCAGCACCGGCCGCATCATCCCCGGCGCTATGTTCTGCCACCACGCAACCGAGCGCGCTGAGGGTGCGCATACCGGCCGCCACGCCCGGCTGCGGGGGCTGATCGAGGAGGGCGAGCCCGCGCCCTTCCGGGGCACCCCACACGGCAGCTTGCAGCAGAAAATCGGTGAGGTCAGCCGTGTAGATTTCCGGGGTGGAGCGTTCCGCGAGGCGGGCCCAGGTAGCTTCGCTCATGACCCGATAAACAGTTCCGGGGCCTAAACGCCCGGCGCGCCCGCCGCGTTGGATACCGGCGGCTTGGGATTCCAGCACCGTGACCAGCCCGCTGATGCCACTGGCGTAATCGGTGCGGGGTTCCCGGGAGAGCCCGCTATCCACCACGATCCGCACCCCGGGGACGGTGAGGGAGGATTCCGCGATAGCGGTGGTCACAATAATGCTGCGGGTTCCCGCGACTTCACGGAGTGCGGCATCCTGCTGAGCTCCGCTGAGGGAGCCGTGCAGGGGTGCCACCCGGGCGGGTAGATGGCCGAGCAAGCCCACCACGTACTCCACTTCCCGCACCCCGGGGAGGAAGACCAATATGTCACCGAGTTCCACTTCCCGGAAGGCCCGTTCCACCACCCGCGCCACGTGCGCCAGGAATTCCCGACGCACCCCGAGCGCGCCGTCCCGCGAAATTGTGCCGAGGGGTTCTTCCCCGCGCCCGGGTGGTGCGTAGCGCAGGGTAAGAGGATGTAACACGCCCGGAATATCCACGATCCGCGGGGATTCCCCAGGCGCCGCGGCCCCAGCTTCCAGCAACGCAGCGGTGCGCTGAGATTCCACGGTGGCGGACATGGCCACCAGCAAAAGATCGGGGCGGAAAGCCGCGCGGGCTTCCAGGGCAAGGGCCAGGGCCAGATCGGCATCGAGGTGCCGTTCGTGCACCTCGTCGAAAATAAGAGCGCCGATACCGCGCAATTCCGGGTCGCTTTGCAGGCGGCGCACCGCGATACCTGGGGTGATCATTTCGATGCGGGTTTCCCGGCTCACCTGGGAATCCCCGCGCACGCTATAGCCGGCGGTAGCGCCCACCGGTTCCCCGAAGAGTTCGGCCAAGCGCCGCGCCGCAGCCCGCGCTGCCACCCGGCGCGGCTGAATCACGAGGACTCGCCCGGGCCGAGTACCGCCCGCATCGGTTCCTCCACGCATGCCTTCCGCGAGCACGCCTTCCGCGAGCGCGCGGGCCACGAGCGGCGGAATGAGCGTGGTTTTCCCGGTTCCCGGCGGCGCACTCACCACCGCGAGCGGCAGCGCTGCGCGCACCTCATCGAGGTGGGCTGCTACCGGCAGCGCGGGCGGGGCAGCGAGCAGGCGAGCGCAGGGATCCGAGGTCATGCTCCCATTCTCCCACGGGCCTCCGACACAATTTTCACCCCGAACCGCGGCGCGGGCGAACGGCGCACCCCGCCCGCTGAGCGTAGGCGCACCACGCGCTTACCCCGCACGCGAGGTTTCCGTCAGATAGGCCAGCACCGCCCGCACCCGGCGATTTTCTTCCCCGGGTTGCATCCCCAGCTTGAGGAAAATATTCGCCACGTGTTTGGAGACGGTCGCCCCGGTGAGGTAGAGCTCGGCGGCAATCGCAGAATTGGCATAGCCCCGCGCCATGAGCTCCAGGATTTCACGTTCGCGGGAGGTAAGCTCCGTGAGAAGTGACGGCGTCGTCGCCATTAATTGGGCCGCAACATCCGGATCCACAACAACGCCACCCACCCCCACAATCTCCAGGGACCGCACGAAATCCGCCACCCGCGCCACGCGATCTTTGAGTAAATACCCCAGGCCTCCCGGCGCATCGTCCCCGCTTGCATCCGCGGTCGTAGTCGCGGGGGAACCGGAGGTACCGGCACCGGCTGCCGGGTGGAAGAGTTCGCGCGCGTAGGCCGGGGCGACGTATTGGGAGAGCACCATAATGCCCAGGGACGGGAATTCGCGGCGCAGCTCCACGGCGGCACGCAGGCCGTCGTCGCTCATGGTGGGTGGCATGCGCACATCGGTGATGACCAGGTCGGGGACCTCCCCGCGGGCGGTGGCCGCGCGCACCGTCTCGTTCAGTTCCGGTGCGGTGGCGGCGGTGGCCACAATCGTGTGCCCGCGCCGCTCCAGCAGCCCGCATAGCCCTTCGCGAAACAGTGCGGAATCATCCGCGACTACCAGACGCATCCGTCCCCTCCGTTCTCGGATTTTCGCTGAGCGCCGCCACCCCGGCCCCGCTCCCCCACTCCCCGCGATGCAGCAGCAGCGGGATGCGCGCGCGAATTTCTGTTGGCCCGCCCACCGGGCTGGAAATACGCAGACTACCGCCGAAAGTAGCGAGCCGCTCGCCGATCCCGCGCAGCCCGCTACCCGGAATCACGCCGCCCGGGCCGGTATCGGTGATGCTGAGGTGAAGGTCATCGTCGGCGATGAGCAGCACGGTCACGGTGGCGGCGGGCGCGTGTTTAGCAACGTTCGTTAGCGCTTCGGCCACCGTGAAGTATGCGGCGGCGATCACGCCTTCGGGGATCTCGGGTAGCGGGCTCGGCACCCGCAGGGTGGCGGGCACCGGCGCGGAAACCACCAGATCGTGTACCGCCGCTTCCAACCCCAGGTCAGAGAGCACTTTCGGATGAATACCGGCCACCGTGCGGCGTAGCGAGGTGAGGGCCAGTTCCGCGCGGTCCTGCGCGGACGCCATGCGTTCGCGCGCAGCCTGAAGATCCGCCGAGCTCACCGCGCCGCTCGCGTCACCTTCCAGCAGAAACGCCGCCTCACCCACATCCATTGAGGTTGCGACCAGGTACTGCTGGGCGCCGTCGTGCAGGTCGCGTTCGATGCGGCGCCGTTCAATTTCAAAAGCCGCGGCAATGGAGCGTTGCGCGTGCACAACGTCGCGGTGATCGGATGGTTCCACCATCCAGGTCGACGACGCTGGAGCCACGTCCGCGAGCGCCCGCCCGTTCCCGCGCCACACTATCCATGCCGCCCCGCCCAGGGCCAGCAGGCCGACCAGCCCGATGGTGATCGGAATCGGGCTGAATCCGCCGAGCAGAGAGAGTCCCGCCACCGCCACGAATATCAGGGCGATGGTGCCGAGGGCGCCCGCGAGCACCCCGCGCACCGTGGCGTGGCGTAGTTGCTGCGCCACCGCTCGGGTGTTATCCACGTGCATGGCGATGTCCACGCCCGTGGCGTGCTCACCGTGCTCGGTGCTCTGCGTTGTCATACCGCCATGGTAGCCGGCGCGGGCTCGCCCCCACGTGCGAATCCGGCAATGGTAGACCTAGCTCTACCATAAGTGTGGAGTACGATCCCTGCCGCCACCGGCCAATCGGAAGTTGACTAGAGCCATGGATACAACACAGAATTTCGCCCCGGATTTGGTGGCGAATAATCTCACGAAGAATTTTGGGAACGTGGCGGCACTGCGCCGGGTATCATTGCGGATTCCCGGCGGGCAGTCGGTGGCGATTATGGGCCCGTCCGGTTCGGGTAAGTCCACGCTGCTGCACTGCCTGGCGGGGATTATTGCGCCCACCACCGGCACGGTGCTGCTGGGCAACGAGCCGATTTCGGATATGTCCGATGGGCAGCGTTCGAAAATGCGCCTGGAGAATTTCGGTTTTGTGTTCCAGGATGGTCAGCTGGTTCCCGAACTGCCGGCCCGAGAAAATGTAGCGGTGCCGCTGCTGCTCCAAGGCAAGCCGCGGCGAGAGGCGCTGGCGGCAGCGGATATGTGGCTGGCGCGGCTCGGGGTGGAACCCGAACGCCACCGCCGCCCGGGAGAAATGTCCGGCGGGCAGCTCCAACGCGTAGCTATTGCGCGGGCCTTAGCGGGCCAACCTGCGGTGGTGTTTGCCGATGAACCGACCGGAGCCCTCGATCAGGCCACCGGCCACGAAGTTACCCAGATCCTCACCACCGCCGCGAAAATGAGCGGGTCCACCCTCATTATTGTGACCCATGACCCGAATGTGGCCGCCTGGTGCGAACGCCTCGTGGAAATTCGCGACGGCGTTATCCACGCCGATTCGACTAACTCCACCACCGCGAGCGGAGGCGAGCTGCAATGAAAATCCTCTCCTTCGCGCCCCGCCTCACCCTGGCCCGGTTGCGCGCCCGCACGGGTAATGCCTGGTTGGATATTCTCGCGGTCCTCAGCTTCACGCTGGCAGCCACCATGGCGCTGACCATCGCCGGCGGCATTTTCATGTTCTATAACTGGAATTTCCACCCGAGCCCGGCCATGGCCGCCCACCTCGACGCCCTGAGCGAGACCGTGGGTGCCGGCCTCACGGAAATGTATCTCGGCCTGGCGCTTTTTGCCGGGGCGCTCCTGGTTATCCCCATTTCTTCCCTAGCTTCCGGGGCCGCCCGGCTGGGCGCGCAGGATCGTTCCCAGCGCCTGGCCTCCCTGCGCCTCGTTGGTACTACCCGCACCCAAACAATTGCGATCTCGCTGTGCGAAACGGTGGTGCAATGGCTGCTGGGCACCGCTTTGGGCACGGTGCTCTACCTGGTGACCCTGCCGGGTTGGCGCGCGCTGAGTTTCCTCGGGCTGCCTATTAATCCGGCCCAGATGCTGCTGCCGGTTGCCTTTATGGCCGGGGTTATTGCGCTACTTTTCGTCGTCACGCTGGTATCGGCACTGGGCGGGCTGATGCGGGTGTCGATTTCACCCCTGGGGGTGGCGCGCCGCGAAACTCCGCGTGCGCTGCGGGCTTGGCGCCTCGCGGTGTTCGCCGTCGCCGGAATAATGTACGTGCTGGTGGCTAATGCTCGTGGTGGTTCCACCCCCATCGTGCAAATCGTGATGATGGCGGGCGTGCTGCTCGTCTTCCTTTTCGCACTCTCGGTCGCGGCTTCCTTTATTGTTCAGGTGCTGGCCTATCCGCTCGTGCGCTCGCGCCACGCGTCGCTCCTCATGGCGGCGCGGCGGATTCTCAACGACCCGCGTGCGGTCTGGCGCAGTGTTTCCACTCTCGCGCTGCTGTGTTTCATTGGTGGCTACACCTCCACACTTCCGGAACGGACCGGTTCAGATTCGGTGGCGATTCGCTTGGTGTCCGCAGATATTGGCACGGGCGTCATGGTGACTCTCGGTTTCGGTTTTGCGGTGGTGGCGCTGTCCAGTCTCACGAATCACGCCTCCCTCGTTTTTGAATCGGCGCAGCAGACGCAGTCCTTGCGTTTTCTCGGTTTCCCCACGGCGGTTTTCACGCGGATTCGGATCCTGCAAACCTTTATTCCCTTGGTAGTAACGACGGCACTGACCACCGCGCTCGGGGTGGGTATGTCTCTTATGACGAATTACTCGTGGGGTGCCCGCTTGGATACCGCTGCTTTCACGAAACTCGGGATCATTACGGTCCTTGGTTTGGCCATGTGCCTGGCGAGCATTCTGGTGGTTACGCCGCTGGAAACTCGGGTGGTGCTGGCGCGCGGACGCGCGAATGATTAGGGAAGTGGAGGATGAATGATGCGGGGCTGGTGGGTGCATGATGAGGTGCCGGCACCCGAATGATTGAGAACCAATTCAGGAATTAAGCGTGGACGCCCCGGGTATAAAGACCCGCTGGCAGCCCGGGCACGGTGGCAGAATGGGTGATGTTCAGGTCACAATTCTCAGTGCGGAGGGCTCACTTCGCGGGAAGGATATTCCGATGTCAGAAATTCGTGCGGCTCAGCAGGAAACGCCGGCGGATGCGCCCCGCCCGCGCTGCCTCGTAGCTTTCTTCTCGCGTGCCGGCCTGAATTTCTGGGACGGAGAGGTGCGCAATCTCGAAATCGGTAATACCAAAGTACTGGCCGAAAAAATCGCGGCGCGCCTGGGTGCGGATACTTTTGAGATTGTCCCGGTTCATCCCTATCCTGCAGATCCGAACGAGGCACATGCCCAGTGCACCCGTGAACTTGCGGACGGCATTTTCCCGGAGCTTACGGCCCCGGCTCCGGCTGCACGTGGGTACGACGTCGTGCTTGTCGGTTTCCCCGTCTGGTGCGAGCAGGTCCCCCCGGTGGTGCAGACCTACCTGAAATCTGCCGGGCTCACGGACCAGCTGGTGCTGCCGTTCACCACCTGGTCTGGCTCGCCGAAGGTGGAAATCGAATCGACGTTCACGAATCTGGCCCCGGAAGCAACCACCGGCGTGCCCTTCTCCGTGCGCGGTGAGAATATCCACGAGGCAGCCACGGATAGCGCACTGGAGGAATGGCTGGCCTCCGCGAATTTGATTTAGATCATTCCTAGCTCACGGAGAACGATGAGCGCCTGGTCCGGGTGGGTTCGCACAACTGCCCGGGCCTGTATTTTCTCCCATTCCGATTGTTTACTTTCCAGGACGCATTTCGTTTGAGGTTCGCACGAAACACCCAGTTCTGAAATAAGGAAGAGTAATACTTCTTCCAAACTGGGACGGAATCGTTTTCCACCGACCGGAAAATGGAGTTCCGATAGCGTGGGCGTCCGGGAAGAATCAATAACTCTTTTTCGGGCACGCCGTGAGGTAGCTCCACCCTCAAGCATGACATGCGTCCATGCGTCACGATGCGCATGAATTTGCAGATGGGCCAGCGGAATATCTTTCGAGCGCGGGTTACGGTTGTAATCCCAGCGCACAAGCGGCTCACTGGTGGTTTTATTGAGGTGCAGCGCGAAGCTGGACCGCTCAACGGTCAGGAATTTCTCGGGAGACTTCACGAAGAGTTCATACGTAATTCCGAGATAGAGCATTCGCTTGACGCACATGGGATCGCGAAGCTTAAGGTAACCGCGAAGAACACGACTATTCTTGCGGGGCGCACTCGCCTCTGCGATGTAAACAGCAAAAGATTCGTCGAACAGTCTCCCTGTAGCTGTTATATCCTGAGCGAAATCCTCAACTTCCTCATCAAGCGAGTCCGTCACGGTCTTCTTCCTCGAAATCATCGAGGAACAGCTCCTCGAACCACTGGAGGGTTTCAAACTCATCACGGAACTCAGCTTCGCGCCGGTTGAGCGTATATTCAGCCATCCGTTCTTCAAACTCTTCGCGCGAAATCCTCAGTTCGGACAGAATGGCATCCATGCGTGCGCGAATCTGCTCAAGACTTGTGTACTTGGGTCCATAGATGATTGACATAGCCACAGCCTAGCCGACGAACAGAACCCTGCCCAGACCAATTTTTCGGCAATTTTACGCGGGAATCATGCACCCGCGATGAGCTGATCCTACTCCGGGTGCTGAGCTTTTTCGCCCGGTGGAGATACCCCAAGGCATAGCAGGTAGCGAAGACAATCACCGCGAAACGCCCTACAGCAAATCCGCGCGCAGCTGCGCCGCGCTGGCCGGGTGGAGCAAAGCCGGCGGAACATCGAAGAGGGTAACCGCCCCGCGTTCCCCGCGGGCATGCATACGCGCCACCGCGCGGGCGCAGGCCACCAGTACCGAACCGGTGAATTCCGGATTGGAATCCAACGCGAGGTTGAAGTGCAGCGCGTGCGAGGTACCCGGCGAGGTAGTCCCATGGCGGATCACATCGCCACCGTGAGCCATGCCGGTGTGTTCGGCGGCAAACTCTTCGTCGGAGATAACGTGGACCTCAGTTTCGTACTCGGCGAAGTAGTTCGGCATCGTCACGATGGCCTGGCGCACCCCCTCCGGATCCGCACCGTTTTCCAACACCACGTAAACGATCCGGCGATGCTTATCACCCGCGCTGAGCTGGCCTTCCGTTTCTCCAGCCAAGGCCGCAGCCCGCACGTCCTCCTTGGGAACGGTGTACTGCACCGCGTTTTTCACACCCGGTACCCGCCGCACCGCATCCGAATGCCCCTGGGACAGGCCCGGTCCCCAGAAAGTTTCTGAGTGCCCAGCCGGCAAAACTGCCTCGGCCAGCAACCGCTGGAGCGAGAAGAGGCCCGGGTCCCAGCCTGCGGAAATGAGAGCGAGGGTGCCGGCCGTGCGGGCGGCGTCGTCGACCTGTTCGAAGTGCGCAGGAATCCGCGCGTGCGTATCAAAAGAATCCACCACGTTAAAACCGGAGGCAACCAACGGCGTTTGCGTATCGAGGTCCGATTTCGAGCCACCGCAATTGATAACGACGTCGATTTTGCCAGCCCAGCGGGCGCGCAGCTGCGGATCGGTGAGTTCGGCGGCGGGGAATGCCGGGCCGGAGGCGGTCATGACGCCTTCGCGGCGGGTGAAGACCCCCACCAGCTCCAGGTCGGAGGCGAGGCTGAGGGCCTGTTCCACCCCGCGGCCCAGGTTGCCGTAGCCGTTGATCGCGATGCGCGCGTGTGTCATGCGTGTGGTTCTTTCTCGAGTTCGTCATCTGTATGCCCGGCGGACATAGCAAGAATAGTGTGGCGGGCAATCCGGCACACATCCTCAAGCGACGCGCCGGTTTCCACCTGGCGAAATGCGTCGAAAATGAGGGCGCGGCTGAACGAGGCCCAAATATCGGGATGCGCGATGCCGGTATCTTTCCAGCACATTTTGAGGGCATCGGTGAAGAAACCGTGGGCTTTATCCACACCCATTTTGGTATGCGCCGTGGCTTTATCCGAAACTTTCCCGCGGGCTGAGCGCATGAGCCCCATGAGCCATTTATGTGATTCGCGCTGGCCGGACTGGCGGATGCAGGCCACCACCAGCTGCGCGAGGCGTTCACGCGGTTCGGCGTTCATATCGACCTGGCCCATCACCTGGGCGCGCCACTTGGGCACATTGCGTTCGAGCACCAGGAGCCGCAGGTCATCAACCGACCCGACATAGCGGTAAATGGAGTTGCGTGCGATACCCGCAGCCGCGGCCACCGCCCCGGCGGATAGTGTTTTGCCCGGCTCATCTTTGAGAATCTTTTCCGCGGCGTCCACGAGCCGAGCTGTCATAAGCTCTCGATGTTCGCGGACGGTTGGCGCAGAAATCTTTGGCATATCTCCTCCCAACGTCGCCCCCTATTGTTGCGGACTCAACCGATGAGCGCAACGGTTTAAACACACCCGGGTTTGCCCGTTCGCCGCGTTCGCGCACCCGCAGCCAGCCCAAACGCACCCCACACCCGCACACACGCCCGCACACACCCACCCGCTCGATGCGAAATCCGACGCGAGGCGCTACACTTTGTCGGTACTGCTGAGGTGACCGAGAGAGGCGAACCGGCGTGGCTGATAAAAACGCGCGTAGCTCCATCCCTACTACAGAAACCCCTTCCCCTTCCCCCCATATCCCCTCATTGCAGAGCATCGGATTTGATCGGGAAAAATACATTAAGCTCCAGTCCCAGAAAATTAGGGAACGCCGCGAAAAGATCGGCGGGAAACTCTATTTGGAGATGGGCGGGAAGCTCTTCGATGATTTCCACGCCTCGCGCGTGCTACCCGGATTCACCCCGGATAATAAGATCGCCATGCTGGCCGAATTGAAGGATGAGCTGGAAATCGTCGTTGCCGCAAACGCGCGCGATCTCAAGGCAAAACACCGCGCTGACCTGGGCATTTCTTATGAGGATGAGGTGCTGCGCCTCGTGGACGTATTCCGCGAAGCCGGTTTCATGGTCAATTCCGTGGTGCTCACCCAGTACGAGGAAGATAACCACGAAGCGCGCGACTTCCGCCGCCGTCTTATTAAATTGGGACTCAATGTGGCGCGCCATCGCCGCATCCCAGGTTACCCGTCCAATACCGCGCTCATTGTTTCGGAGGACGGTTTCGGGAAGAACGAATACGTGGAAACGCAGCGTGATCTCATTGTGGTGACGGCGCCGGGGCCGGGCTCAGGCAAGCTCGCAACCTGCCTCTCGCAGCTCTACCACGACCATCAGCATTCCATCACCTCGAATTACGCGAAGTTTGAGACGTTCCCCGTGTGGAATATTCCGCTGGATCATCCCGTCAATCTCGCTTACGAAGCGGCGACGGCCGATCTGGACGACGTCAATATGATCGACCCCTTCCATCTGGTCGCCTACGGCGTACAGACGATTAATTACAACCGCGATGTCGAGGTGTTCCCGCTGCTCAGCCTGCTGCTGCGCGAACTTTCCGGGGAAACACCGTACAAATCCCCCACGGACATGGGCGTCAATATGGTCGGATATTGTATTTCCGACGACGACGTTTGCCGCGAAGCCGCCCGCCAGGAAGTCATTCGCCGGTATTACCGCGCGCTTGTCGATGAGAAGCGCAGCGAATCCGAACCCGTATGCTCAGAACGCATCGCTCTTATTATGGCCAAGCTCGGGGTGACCGGCACCGACCGGCCGGTGGTACCCCCGGCGCTGCGCAAAGCCGAGGCCACGGGTGGGCCGGCCGCCGCGCTCCAGCTCCCGGATGGCACCATCGTGACCGGGAAAACCTCGGAACTGCTGGGCTGTTCCGCCGCGGTGCTGCTTAACGCGCTCAAGGTGCTGGCCGGTATTGACGATTCGGTGAAGCTGCTGGCTCCGGAAGCTATCACTCCGATCCAGACCCTTAAGACGGAGCACCTGGGC
The DNA here is from genome assembly GCF_051265215.1 of Actinotignum stranguriae. Lineage (NCBI taxonomy): Bacteria > Bacillati > Actinomycetota > Actinomycetes > Actinomycetales > Actinomycetaceae > Actinotignum > Actinotignum stranguriae. Next base: position 93,105 of record NZ_JBOZCJ010000004.1, on the reverse strand, counting down.
TCGCGTAATCCGCGCCTGCACACCGATGAGGTGCTTATTGCGCTCTCGGTTTCCGCCGCCTCCGATCCCACCGCGGCAGCGGCGCTGAGCAAGCTCAAGGATCTGCAGAATTGCGATGTTCATACCACCACAATTCTCGGCTCCGTAGACGATGGTATTTTCCGTTCCCTCGGCGTGAATGTCACGAGCGAACCGCACTACCAGCGCAAAACGCTGTACCGGAAGTAGCTAAGCAGGAGAGCTGGTCTACGTGGTGGGGCGGCGCTAGCTGCGGTAATGAACCGTGAAGCTGGCGCCGTCACCCATATCTACCAGGTCACCATCCCCCAGGCGGACCGCGTGACCCGGCTCAATGCGGCGCAGCGGGCCATCTCCGTGCCTGAGGTAGGTACCGTTATTGGAATGGCAGTCCCGTAGAAATGCGCCGCCTGCCTCCACCGCAACCTCGCAATGGGTGCGTGAAATTTCCTGACGCGGGGAGGGAACCGGGAGGAGCTGGGTGGCAGCCGGATCCCCGCCCGCAGACGAGGCATCGAGAAGCGGGCGGCGCCCCATAATAATATTTTTGAGAGCCGGGCTCACCCCGCCCAGCGTAACGTTTTCCCCGAAGGAGAAACGCAATTCAACCGCCGGGAGCGGGGCCGGTATACCGGAGGAAGGGTAGGGCTCGGTGCTCTGCACCGGGTAGGCTTCGGTGGCTGCGGCATAGCTAGGAACAGGGGCGCTCTCCGCCACCTGTGCCACCTGTCCCACCGGAGGGAGCGGGGGTGCAGGCGGTGCCGGAGGTACCGCAGCCGCCGCGCCATCAGCGGGCAGGGCCGCCGGGCGCCCAACCGTGGCCGCCGGACGCCCACCGAGGACAGGGCTGAGGCTGATACGAGCGCCTCCGGCGCGGGCCATGCCGTGTTCCAAGGGGAGGGCCGGGCCCGGTGCGGGAGCTGCGCCGTTGTTCCCGGGTGCCCCAGCGCCCCCGACTGCGCCGCCGTTCCCACCACGAGCAGCATTTTCCGCACCCGCAGCGCCAACGTTTCCCACGGTGACCGTGGTGTCCTGGGTAGTGGCGGCTTCCTGCCAGGTCAGGGCGTTACTGCCATCCGCTACCGCGCGGCCGGTGGCATCGCGGACGATGAGGCCGTGGGCGGCGACCCGCAGCAGCGGGCCGTCGGCATAGAACAACGCAAAATCCGCGCCCAGCGCGGACCACAGATGGGTGAGAAGAGTGGGGAAATCATGCCCGGCGCGCACTGTTTCCCATACCGCGGCCGGATCCGCGGGTAGCGCGGGCGTGAACACCGCCAGGCCGGGCACGCAGGCCAGCAGCCCATCACCGGGATAAGAATAGGACGGCATGGCTCCTCCTCGACCTGGTTCCATGAGTCACATCTCTGCTTGCAAGGATACCGCGCCCGGCAAGCGGCCTGCGCCACTTTCTGCCAGAATAGAGGTATGTCGCTCATGAATTGGGCCCTCGAGGTCGCCACCGCTCACCCTGAACTTGACGGCGCGCTGGTTAATTCCGACGGGCCCTGGCTGGATGTTCTGCTCCCGGACGGACGCACGTTCCGCTTCCGCCCCTTTGAGATGATCGATCCGGATGCTCCCGAAGAACGCCGGCGCGAACTTCTCAACCGCCTCATTACTATCGGCGTATCCGGGGCCACCACCCCGCAGGTTACCGAGGGCGCGGCCGGGTCCACCCAGCCGGGAGCGGCGTCGCCCCACAACGGAGCGGAAAGCAGCGCAAGCGCTACCGGAACCGGCGCGCCAACGGGAAGCAACGCGCCCGAAATGCCCGGTACGCCTCCGGGCCGCGGCCAGAAAAACCTGTCCTGGCGGGATATCTTCGCGCAATTCTTCGGGACCATGGATCCGAGCGACCCCGGCTTCCCGCACCACGATCCCGCACTCGCTGAGCTCTCGGACGAACAAGATGACACCGAGGGGCCGATTATGCCGATTGTGCGCGCCGCGGACTATTTCACGCGCGTCAACCGGCGCGAGGATGATTCCTTCATCTACCTGCCGCTCACGGATTTCGTGGGCGTGGGCCTGGCGCGCGATACTCCGGATAACATCATTCCGCTGTATTTCTCGGACCTGGATCTGATTCCGGGAACGGATGATGTGGGTCCGCTCTTCGGGCACGCTGTGGAATCGCTGCGCGGCCTGAACGCGCAATCGGGCTACGCGGCTCTGGAGCTGGCCGTCATGCTCTACGCGGGCGCGCGGGTGCTGGCCTTCACCGCACCAAATAACTACCAGAGTTCGTGGTTCGCGGATGTGGATCTTGTCCAGCAGGTGGCGTACTCCATCAGCAAGCAATATCACGGCTCGCTGCCGCTTTTTGTGCCGGCTTCACGGTCGCGGCTGTTCGTGGTGCTGGCTGATGATCCTGAGCTTCCCGCGCTCTTCAACCGTTTGCGCCAGGATTACGATATCGACGACGCGATCTACCCGCTCCCCCACACCGTGGCCGCGGACGGCTGGATGGAATGGATTCCTATGCCGGATCACCCGGCCTACGCGCCGCTGGCGAATCTGCGCTCCACCTTCCGCGGGCGCATGTACGATCACCAGCAGGAATTCCTCTCGCGCTGGCCCGAGGAGATGGGCCACGTGGCGCTCTACGAAGTGCATGACCTGGACGAAGGCGCGGTGAGCCTGACGCAGTGGCGCCGCTCGGATCACTACGGATCCATCCCGGCGGTGGCAGATTTCATTAATTACCTTGACGACGCCGATCCCGAAGCCGCCAATATCACCATTCGCCTGGATGTGGCGCGCGATGTGTGGCCCGAGGGCTTCAAGCCGCTCGAGAACGTGTGGCCGCCGCGCTACGAAGTGTCCGGATTCCCCGATCCGGAGACCTTCCGGGAGCTGAGCGAGGCGGCGCACCGCGCGTTTTAGGCGCGCCAGTTAGGCGCGCCCCCACTGGCCGCGGTAAAAACGCCCGAGCGTTTCTTCTTTGCAGGCCGCGTAATCCCCGGATTCGATGGCCGCGCGGATGGTGTCCACGAGGTGCACCGTGAAGTACTCATTGTGGATGGTGGCAAGCGTGGCCGCCAGCGCTTCTTTCGCCTTGAAAAGGTGATTGAGGTAGGCGCGTGAATAGTTCTGGCAGGTGTAGCACTCGCACTCGGGCACCAGCGGCCCGAAATCGGTGCGGAACTGGGCGCGGGTCACGTTGAAGCGACCGTCCGGGGAGTAAATCGCGGCATTGCGCGCCACCCGGGAAGGGTTGACGCAATCGAAAGTATCCGCGCCGGCTTCAATAGCGGCAAAGAAATCATCCGGTTCGGAAATCCCGAGGAGGTGGCGGGCTTTCGTTTCCGGGAGTTCCTCGCTCACCCACGCGCAGATGGTTCCGAGCTTCTCCTTTTCTAAGGCCCCGCCGATTCCGAAACCGTCAAATTCCTGCCCGTCCACGCACATGGAACCGAGGTCGCGGGCGGCTTTGCGGCGCAGGTCTTCGTATTGTGCGCCCTGGATCACGCCGAAAAGCTGCTGGTAGGGCTTGTCCGCGCGTTCGATGGTGAGGCGGCGGTGTTCGGCCAGGCAGCGCTCGGCCCAGCGGCGGGTGCGTTCCAGGCTTTTTTCCTGGTAGGCCCGGGAGTTGAGGAGGGTGGTGAGCTCGTCGAAAGCGAACATAATATCGGCACCGAGCCGGTGCTGAATCCCCATGGACACCTCCGGGGTGAAGCGGTGGCGTGAGCCGTTGAGGTGGGAACGGAACCATACGCCGTCGTCGTCCACATTCGCGAGGCGCTCTTTATCGCGCGCGAGTTCGGTATCCGCGCGCCCGGCATTTTTCCCGGCGTACTCGTTGGTGAGCACTTTCTTGAAGCCGGAGCCGAGCGAGAGCACCTGGAACCCGCCCGAATCCGTGTAGGTCGGCCCGTTCCAGTTCATGAAAGCGGCCAGCCCACCGGCGGCGTCCAGGATCTCCGGGCCGGGCTGCAGGTAGAGGTGGTAGGCGTTCGCGAGCACCGCCTGCGCGCCGATACCGCGCACCTGCTCCGGCGTGAGCGTTTTGACGGTGGCTTTCGTGCCGACGGGAATGAACGCCGGGGTGGCGATATCGCCATGCGGGGTGTGGATAACGCCGGTGCGCCCCAGCGGCCGCCCGGTGAGGTCCCCCACGCGCGCGTCCAGGCGCGTCCCGATCGTAAATCCTGTTGTCACGCTCTCACCTTTCTGTTGCGGTGCGGTTGTTGTGTGTGGCCTTTTTCGGTACGACGACGCCGCGACCGGCCCGCTGCCTATCGTAAGCCTTCGTGGCGTTTGACCACACCAACCACGGCGTAGGTCAGGGGGAGGAACGCCACTTCGATACCGACTTTATAAAGCCAGCCCACCAGGGAGAGGTTGACGATGGACCAGAATTCGACATTGCCGGCCGCGATATCCGCACCCCAGGCCACGAAGCAGAAAATAATCGTGTCCAGCAATTCGCCCACGATGGTGGAGGAAATGAGACGCACCCACAGGGCACGTTCCCCGAAGCGGCGCTTGATCCAGACCAGCACGTAGGAATTGGAGAGCTGCCCGAAGAGGAATCCGAAAACGGAGGCCGCTACGAAGCGCGGCACCACGCCGAGCACAGCTTCGAATGCTTCCTGATTGGCGTAATCCGGGGCGGGCGGGGCGATCTGCACCAGCCAGAAACAGCAGGAGGCCAGGATCTGCACCCCGAAAGCAAGGATGATGGTGCGGGAGGCGACTTTGAAACCGTAGACCTCGGAAAGAAGGTCACCGATGATGTAGGTGAGCGGGAAGAGCATCGCGCCGCCGTCGAAATACAGATCAAGACCGCCAATATTCAGGGTGATGAGCTTCGTGGCGCCGATATTGGAAATGAGGAGGAAGGAGACAAAGAAAACCGCCACGTACACGAAGAGGTGAGAGCGGGCGACATCCGCGAAGCGGGGAGTAGTTGGGTGCGTGCTGGCGCCGTGCGGCGCGGTGGACTGCGAGCTCATCGTGACCTTTCCATGCATATCAAGAAATTATGGTTATGGTGTCCGGCTCTGCCACCGCACGGACGGTCATGATTATAGCGGGATATTGTGGGGCACGAAGCGCCTTAATTCCTGAATCTAATTACCGGCCGAGTGCTAGCATTTTCTTAGATAATTTCCCTATAGGCATTCCCTATACCGACTGCGCTGTCTGGAACAAATATGCGTTCGAAGAAGAAACCCCTGGTCATAACAGTGCTCCTCGCGGTGCTCGCCCTCGTGCTCCCGCAGGCCTACGCGGAACCTGATCCCGCGGCATCGGATCTTGCGGCTCCGCCCGCCCCCACCGCGCTCGTCTTGCACGCCACTATTTATACGCGGCAGGACATAACATCCCTCAAACTTGAGGAAGGAACCGGGTGGAGCGCCGGAGAATGGGAAATCGCTCCCGAAGACGTCAAGTCCACCACGCCCCTGGCCAATGGTCTGAGCCGCTACGACGTGGAATTCACAGCGGAACCGGATGGCTACACCGCGGGCCAAACCCTGCCTTACACCTTGCGTGCTCCCGGTGGGTGGCTCGGCCGCACGATCAGTGACACCGTGCGGGTCCCGATCACGCAGACCGAATCGGGTGATCTTCGCGTCGACGTGGTGCTCAAGGAGAATATTGAACGACGGGTTTCCGTGAGCCTCGTGGACGCGAATGGCGCTCCCGTAACGGGAACTATTGACCGCTTCGCGCTGCCCACCTTGGATGGGCCCCACTCGATCAGCCAGATTGTTAAGCGCGATGCGCAGGGCTTCTATTTCACGCAAAACGTTGTATACGACGACGCTGGCCAATTCACCACGCCCCCGCTGCGCCCGGATCCGAATAAACCGATGGATCCGCTCACGGTTCGTGATGGCGGCACCGAAAAAACCTATGAAGTGACCGCGGTGGAATCCAGTGATACCGGAGAATTCACGGTGCGTGTGCGGGAAGTGAAGCTGAGCACCGCCACCTTCCACGTGGTTATTGAGCGCCCCTTTGACGTGCTCGGGAAAAACGCCCGCTGGGCATTTGAGGTGAATGGCCGGGCCAATCCGAATGCTGCCCCGCAGCTCGCAATTCCCGCGGGCCGCGGTGATTTCACCACGGATATCACGGTACCGAATATCCCGGAAGGCGCGCGGCTCTCGCTGCCCGAGCTCCCGGAGTCTTATCCCTACTACTCGATAGCGAAGCAGAGTTTCGATCCGACTACCTCCACCTTGCGGGTCACCCTGGGCAAGCGGGTGTACTTCACGGTTTCGGATATCGAGGGCGTTACTTTCGGTAATTTCGGGGTGCGCCACGCGAAGTCCGGCTTTGAACTCGGTCTGTATAACATGGCTGGTGAGCTAGTTGATACGTCAGTTGAAGAACCGGACATGGCGCCGCGTTACCTCTTCACCAAGGTGCTGCCCGGGGAATACCGGGTGCGTATTATGAGCGCACCGGAACGTTTTAAGAGCGGTTTTGACCTGGAGCGTGCGCAGCATTTCCGGCTCACGGAAGCAGGCCGCTTGCAGGTGCTCGGCTTGACGAGCACCAGCCCGGATGCGGAAACCTGGATTAATCCTGACGGCGGTAGCGATGCCCGCTTCGATAACACCCCGGAGGCCACGGCGCTCCTCGGATTCAAAACTCCCTTGCGCATGTTTATTCCCAAGGCGCCGTCGTTCACCAAAACAATTGTGCAGCAGCCGCAAGCTGAAGTGAAGCGCAGCCACGCTGGTATCGGGGACACCGTCGAATTTAAGATTGCGGGGAAGATCCCCGGCGATCATCGGCTCATTATGAAATACGGTAAGTACGTCGATATTGGCATGAAAAATAACGTGACCCTGGTCGATGAGCTGGACGAACGCCTCACTTACGTGGAAGGCAGCGCGAAGGTCCGCGAAGACGGGAAGGCAACCGTGAATTACGCGGTGCGTTACGATCCGGAAACTCGCCGGGTGATTCTGGAAGATCACGATGCCGCGCACGTGGCAAATTTTGATTTCACTACGCCGATTGCGTACCGGCCCGAGAAAAACGTGGAGGTCACCTTCCGTGCGCAGGTGCGCGAATTTGGTACGACGCCGCTGCGCAATATCATCCCGGGCGATGAGGTAGAGATCGTGCCCTTCCTGGATTTGCTGGTGAAGAAGCAGTGGACCGGCGGCGGGGATCTCATTGCCGGGGTGGATCCGGATACGTATCTCGATAATTTCGAGGTGGAAAGCTGGCAGGGCGAAACGAAAATCGCCACGGTTCCGGCGCGCACCTATCTCAAAGCCACGAGTCTGGTGCGTGGCGAGGGCAAGAATTTCCAGTTTGAGCTGGAGAAACTGCCGATGTATACGCCTGAGGAACTAGCCAAAACTCCGGCCGAGCGCACCGCGCTGACCTATCGGGTGACGGAGAAACTCCCCGAGGGTCTGGCCGGACATTTCCGGGTGGAGCGCAAGGAGAGCGCCGGCGCGCATCCGCATGCGCGGGTCGTTGAATTCACGAACGTGTATGTGCCACCCACACCTCCCGTACCACCGGTACCTCCGGTGACCCCGGAACCCACGCCGACACCTACGGCAACTCCGACGACTACTCCTACTCCCACGCCCAGCGGGACGCCCACGCCGGAACCGACGCCGAGCGAAACTCCGGCACCTACGCCGACCCCAAGCGAAAGCACAACGCCTACGCCGACGCCCAGCGAAACTTCAACGCCACCTGCCCCGCCAAGGCCGAGCACTAGCCCGACGCCAACTCCTACTCCCGACAACCCGGCTGGTGAGAAGCGGCTGGTACCCACCGGCGCATCCGGTGCCGCTGGCGGGTGTGCTGCCCTCGCATTGCTGAGCATGGGCCTGGTACTTGTTATCCGGCGCTCCCGGCGCGATCATTAGCGCAACCAGCTGCTCATATAACCGCAGCTGACATAAGCATCCCGCTAACTGCCCCGCTTTCTCGATGCGGTTGCAAGAATCGAGAAAGCGGGGCAGTTCTATCCCGTGCGGAAGGATTGTCGCCGCATGTATTGCGTATCCCTACGGTACGAGTAGATATCGCTATGTAAGTAACGGCCCCATGGTGCTCAGGGGAAGAATATGAACGCCACTTGGCAACGTGAATGCGGTGCGGCCGCCGGTCACCACCGCCAAGAAATCCGGAGCCTTCACCATGCGGGCGTCACGCAGCCGGAGTAAATTGCGTTCGCCCGCGCTCACGGCGCTATCCGATTCACCGAGTTTCACTTCGATGCCAGCCCAGTGGCCATCGCTGAACTCCAGCAGAATATCTACTTCGAGGCCGGTATTATCTCGGTAACCGAAACAGGTGGCGCCAATCTGTTCTGCATAGGTGCGGATGTCCCGGACCGCCATCGATTCGAAGATTTGACCGAAATATTCGGGGTCATTCGCGAGTTCTTCCGGGGTCGCGCGGAGGGCCGCGAGCGCCAGGGAGGGGTCGCAGAAATGCAGTTTCGCCTGTTTACGGAGCCGGGTTTTTGAGCGCAAGGACCCACTCCAGGGCGGGAGTTCCTCAACGATGAAAATGCGGGTGAGCGCATCTATGTAGGTTCGTACGCTTTGTGGGGAGAGCTGGCCGCCGTCCGCAGAAATATCTTGGGAGAGGGTGGTGGCCGCGGTTTCACTCGCGATATTACGGGCGAGGGAGCGCAGTAGGCGCCGCACCCGTTCCGGGTCGAAGCGGGCGTCCACCTGCGCGAGGTCCGCATGCGCGATATTGTCCACGTAGTTGTGGACGAATCGGATAAAGGCAGGATTTTGCGAGGAAACAAGGAAGGGCCAGCCGCCTCGCACCGCTTCGGTAGCGAGTTCGGAGTAGCTAAGGGCACCGGGTACGTAGCGAACCTGCGCGGCGGTGCGTAGCTCGTTCAGGGTGATGCGGTCTTCCCGCGGATAGGCTTCGCCCAGGGCCATGGGGCGCATGCGCACCCGGGAAAGCCGGCCAGCCCCGGTGTGGCGGGTAATCGAGTCAGCCGGAGTGGCCGAGCCCGATAAAATGAACTGGCCCGGAGCGCGCCGCGCGTCGATTTCGTGGCGGATTTCGTTCCAGAGGATCGGGGCGAGCTGCCACTCATCAACGAGCCGGGGAACATCGCCTTCCAGAACTCCCTGGGGATTGAGTTCCGCCAGGCGCTGGTTGGATGCTTGGTCCACGCGGAATTCCGATTTGGAGTGGAATATACCGGTTTCCGTTTTGCCACAGCCGCGCGCACCTTCAATCACCACGCCACCCATGATTTCCAGGTCTTGTTGCAGTGTTGTATCGACCGCGCGCCGAATATAAGCCATGCTTTGAGCCTAGCGACTCCTCGCCCCTTTGTCACTCCTGCAAGGATTTTACTATCACTCTTGCAATTATTCTGTTATCACTTTCGCAATCATCTCAGTATTACCTTCGGGCCGTTAAGAGTCTTGGTATTCACGCTCCATGCGCAGCAACCCAGCTCACGCGCCCGCCAGCTATACTTTTCGGCAGGAGCTCGTGACATACCAGGCACAAGGAGAGATTGGATCAATGAGCGCTTTTGAACCGTACCCGCGCCCCAACGACCAGTGGGCGCCGGAGCAGAACACCTACCCCACACCACCACCTGCCTATTACTACCAAGAGCCGCAATTCCGCACGGTCAATAAGATCGTTTACGTGCTCCTTGCTTTCTTCTTGGGAGGCTTCGGCGTCCACCGTTTCCTGCGCGGGCAGGTGGGCCTCGGTATTGCGATGATTTTCCTTTCTTGGCTGACCCTCGGCATCTGGCCGCTGGTTGATTTCATTATCGGCTGCGTGAAGCTCAGCAAGTACCCCGGTGACGATTTCATCTTCACCCAGAGCGGGGATTGGATTTACTAATTCATACTCCTGTCCTGCATGTTCGGGATCCCAAACACCCTTGAAGTGATAAGTAAAGGAGGGGTGCTGTCACCCCTCCTTTACTTATGCCACCACCTATAGAACCGGATTGGCCCGGTAGTACTCCTCAATAACAGCTCGAGGAATAACCACGGTTGAGCGAGTTTCAGTATCACAGTCCTTGCGAGCTTCCCGCCACGGAGCTTCGCGATGAGTTTTCTCAACCAACTCGTTTGGATTCAACTCGCCCAACTTCGCGCATACGGCATCAACAACGCCCCGCTGCTGATCAGAAAGCCCTTCACCCCGACTGCGCAGCTCGCCCGGGTTAATGAAAAACTTGTGCCGGTGTTGAGCGAAGAGATCTGGTGATACCGGGCCATTCACCCACGCTTGAAAGTCTCCGTCGAAAAGAGGCCGGCCAGTTTGACCGAGATAAGCGGCCTGGCAGTAGAAGGTGAGTTTTTGCAATTTCATCGTGGTCATCCGCCCGCAGCGCTCAAGAATACGCCCGGCAATATCTTCGACATTCGCCATCCCGCACCTCCTCACGTCACGTATTCGGACCGGCAATTTGGTTATAATTCTAGCATGGACGAAAGCCCGAGCTCCACAATCTCCAAGTCCGCCGCAACGAGCGCCGGCAGGGTCTTGGCGAAGCTCTACACCGAGCATCCTGAAGATGCTGAGGTTCGCTGTCAAGAAGACCAGTTTTCCGCGAATGCGCTTGTTACCCTCCAAAACTGGCGTTCCCAACATCTGGAACCAACCCTCAACGCTTTTGCTGTGGCCCGGGATATTACCGCAGATATCCCTGGCTCCCTTGTCACTTTCCGACTCAAGCGAATTAGCTCCATCGTAGCAAAGCTCAGTCGTCCGACGAACAATTTTCACCTGGGCGCCATGGATGATATCGGTGGCTGCCGCATCATCACGAATAGCTGCGATGATGTTTTCGATATTGCTACCACTCTCTCCAAAAAGATGGATCTCAAACCCAACAACGGGGTGAAGGACTATATACGAGCACCGCAACGTAGTGGATACAGGTCCTACCACCTGATTACTCTGACACCCCCAACACCCACGTCGCATCGAATCGAGATCCAGGTCCGAACATTTCTTCAACACGCGTGGGCCACCGCTCTCGAGGTTGCTGGATTCATGTACGAACGGAATTACAAAAACCCAGCCATAGCGGCCACCATGGACGAATCCGAAAAAACCAATCGCAGGTTCTTCCAGATTGTCTCCGCACTTTTCGCTCTCTCGGAGAATCAACCCGTTCCACCCGGAATGCCCTCCGATGAAAACGAGCTTCTCGCAGAATTGAGAGCATCTGAAAAGTACCGCGTTCTCTTCCACGATCTTGCCAACTCATCCGCCAGCAGCTATCAGAACTTCATCCCAGCACCCACCGCCGGTGGCGAAGGCACAAGCTTGTACGTCCTCGAATACGACCAGGAAGCCCAGAGCCTGCGAGCCGAGCCTTTTGCACACTCGGCCCTCGCGAATGCCGTACGCGCCTACAATGACCGCGAAGAAAATGATGTATTTGGGCAAACTCGCGACACGGTATTAGTTCATGCGCGCACACCGGAAAATCTTGCCCTGGCGTTCCCAAACTACACCGCAAATTTGGATGTGTTCAATCGCAGAATCGCGCCCTATTTCGGGGAGAACTAGTAAAGCAACCACAGCGTCGGAGTGTCGCCGTCGCGGCCCTGGGCGATGGCGATGGACTCATCAGCGGCGGTGCCCAGAGTTTGCCCTGGCATGAGGGTTGCGCCGTCGGAAATAATATATCCGGCGGTGTTCGCGAGCAGTTCGTACACGGCCTCGCGCGGGCGGTGACTGTCCTTCACCTCGAGGTCGAGGTGCCCGAAAAGCGGCAGGCCCACGGTGCGCCCGGACACCACCTCGCCGGCGTGTATCGGCACGTAAATCCACAGCAGGAACGGGTCTGCGGCGTCGATCCGATAACCGGTCACCACATCGGCGGGGTAGATGATGCCCAGCTCGGGGCGCGCCACGCCCACCGCGGCTTCCTCGCCCATGAGGGAACGGATCACGGCCGTGTACACCCGGTGCAGTGTGTGCATGGAGGTACGACGCCGCGCCGCAAAGTCGTCGCTCACCGGGTCGGGCATGTCCTCCCCGGAGCGCGCCATATCGGAGAAGAACGTCATCATGATGTGAAAAGCGTGCGGCGGAGTGGCGCCCTCCAGCGCGGCCGGCCCGGAGACGGGCGTGAGCAGCACGGTCACGCCACTGGCCAGAAAATTGAACACCTGCCCGCCGGGGAGCTCATCCAGGTGGACATCGAGGGCCTGGCCGTCCACTTCCACGCGTTCCAGCGCCGCGCGCACGTCAATCGGCGCACTAAAAAGGGCGACGGCGCCCAGGTGGTCAGGGGCAACAGGATGAATAGCGGACACCGGAACTTGAGCCATGTGCCCTATCGTAGCGGCTTGGCCAAGGTGGGGGCGATGCGGGGTTCCCCAACCAGCGTGATGAAGTCTTCCCTCGATGAGCGTCACCCACTACACTAGAAACGAAAGAAACGAAAAGGAGGTGTGACGTGACAACTGTTTCACACGATGACAAAATCGCGCAGATTGATCCGGAGATCATGGATCGAATCCGCAAGCTTCTCGCTAAGTCACGCAGGGTTGGATTGACCTTTGATGGTGTCACTATCGAAATTCCGCCGCTGCTGCGCGCGCAGATTTCGATGGCCGTGCAGGAGGAACCGGATGGGGATAGGGAGATTTCCACTCAGGAAGCTGCCGACCTTTTGAATATGACCCGCCCAACCGTGGTGAAGCTATGCGAGGAAGGCGCAATACCGTTCCGGAAAATTACAACCCATCGCCGGCTCTGGCTCTCGGATGTTCTGAACTATCGCGAAAAGCAGCGGCAGCAAACTCGTGAAGCTCTCGATGCTCTCATGGCAGATTCCTACGCCATGGGCGATTACGACGAAGACCCCGAAGTCATCGACCAGGCAATCCGCGAGATGGGCAGTGGGAACTAATGCGCGCGGCTTTTCTCGATGCTTGCGTGATCGTCCCCTCGCGCCTGCGGGACGTTCTCTTTGAGATCGCTTTCATCGGCGTTTACCGTATCTCTTGGTCACCCGGAGTAGAAACGGAATTGATCAGGACTGTCTCGCGATTGCGGAGGGAACGCGGAATTCCTATACCAGCAACTATTGAGTATTCCGCCCGTCTGCTGCACCAAATGAATCATGCTTTTCCAGTAGCGCGAGTCGGGATCCTTTGTGACTCGATAGAGAATTATGGCGATCTGCCTGATCTCGGTGATGCACATATTATTGAGGGCGCTCTCCGAAGCGGATCAGATGTGATCGTCACGTTCAACCTCAAGCACTTTCCGTCTGCGCTTCTTCCCAATAATCTCACCGCGCAACATCCTGATGAATTCCTCCTTGAACTGTGGTGGGAGAGTCCTTTACCCATCGCCCAAGCTATTCGAAATATCGCGCGACGCACTGGGCACAAGGGTCACCGACTATCAGAACGCGAGGTAGCGGCAGGGATCGCCACCCACACACCGCACTTCTCCACGGAAGTGCTCAAATACCTTCCGCTTTAGAAGTCATAGGATTCCATGCACGGTCGATGGTTGGACTACTTTTCGACCGCTGCTTACAGATACAGTCTTCCCTACCCACCCACCCGGGCAAGGGCAGTTACACCAGAAACGAAAAGGAGGTGTGCCATGACGACTTCGGATGATCAGAAAAATACTCAGGTAGATCTGGAGGCGATGGATCGAATTTGCCAGCTCCTCGCTCACGCACGCAGGGTCGAATTGGTTTTTGATGGTATTGCTGTAGAAGTTCCGCCTCTGCTGCGCGCGCAGATTTCAATGGCCGTGCAGGAGGAACCCGATGGGGATAGGGAAATTTCCACTCAGGAAGCTGCCGATCTGCTGAATATGGCCCTCCCGACCGTTGTGAAGCTATGCGAGGAAGGCGTTATACCGTTCTGGAAAATTACCACCCATCTCCGGCTCTCGGATGTGCTGAACTATCGCGAGAAGCAGCGGCGGGTGGCAAAGGAAGCGCTGGACGATATCTCGGATATTACGTACGAGTTGGGTCTTTATGACCAGACTCCCGAGGATGTCGAGGTAGCGATGCGCGAACTCCGCAAGATCCGTAAAGGCATCTAAATGGGCGCGGCTCGCGTATCGGAGCCATAGATGCAAACACGAAGTAATTCACTTGAACGGACACAGACTTGCGTGCTACGGTCAAGCCAATAGTTCAGCCTGCCCAAGTTTTCTTGGTGTGGGCTGATCCTCTTTTCACTCTGCTTATCTCTGGCGCAACTGGATAACCTGCGATTCGCCACCGTCACCGAACTTGCCCACAGTAGCGGTATCGGCAGCGGAATCGAGATGCAGCCAGGAGTTGATCCATTCCGGTTTGAGCCCCAAAGTTTCGGACATCCTAAAAGCCAGGGCTTTCTTGCCGAATACTCGCTCCGCCGCTTGCCTGAACAAGGAAGGCTTTTCCGGAGGGACAATCACCGGCTCGCGCTTACGCCAGCCGGCATTGGCCAACTGAATCTGTAGGCTCCGGAAACGGTGCTGCGTAATGATCCCAAGGCGCTGGGCACGCACTGCGGTGGCTGCCACACTGATTCCGTATTCTCGCCTGATATCGAGCAAGCTACGTAGCAGCGTCGTTTCATTAATACGCGCCCGCGCCACGGACTCCGGAAGCAAAAGCGCCCCCGCAAAATCGTAGGCACGGCGTTCTTGCGGAGCGCGAGTGGAATGAATCGGCTGGGAAAGATCCTGATCGAATAGAAGGTGCCCAAGTTCGTGAGCGAGGGTGAGGCGCTGGCGCGCACCCTCCGTACGGTGCACAATACTGACCGCTGGGCGAGTATTTTCCCTGCTAGGCAGGGAAATCGCGAGGTGTCCGGCGTCTTCGGCGTCCTCCAGTAAGGGGTACACCACAGCAACCCCAAGAAGCCCGAGGATATGGGTGACATTCTGAATCGGCTCCGTGGCACTGAGCCCAAGAACCTTACGAGTCTGTTCAGCGACCTTTTCCACACCCAAGCCCGCAGCAAGCAAATCAGTACTGGGAAAATCGAGGTACCCAGATTCTCGTGAAACTACATCCCAGGCGCGGTTAACTTCTCGCGCGAGCTGATTGACCTTGCGTTCAGCGGTTACTGTGGCGGTACTAGATTTACGGAAAGTCGCGGTTGTGTTGGCGAACTTCGAATCATCTACCGCGAAGAAAGACAGTGGCGCATGGAGACCTTCCGCTGCCCGCACCGCGTGCTCCTCTGAAAGCATGTTTTCTTTCCGGAGCACCTTGGAGATAAAGGATTGGCTCACGCCCAGCAGGTCACTAAGATCCTGCTGACTCACTCCCGTGATATCTTTCAGAGCTCGAAGCCTCTCGGCTCTAACCCAGCCGTCCACTATTGGCTGCACTCCAATTCTCCGTTTGCCGGACTATCGTTTGCCTGCCTCCCATAGTAGTCGTAGCCATTGTCTTCGCTGGCGTACTGCCACTTTTCTTCTTCACTCACTGCAATTTCCGTAGAAATAGGCATTGATACCCACGTAGGTATCGGAATCCGATTTTCTCCAGGGCCTGTAATCATGACCAAGCGGCATTTACAACCTTCGATTTGACCATTTTGATCCCGATAATCCCAGTAGAAGACGAATTTATAAGGATTTTCGTGTGGCAAAGGTTCAACATCGATAGGTATACCTATCGCAACCTGAACCTCTGCGGAGTTGCATTTCTCCCGTTGGCTACCAAGATATTCTTCGATAGCCAAGGCCGAGTCGTTTGAGCGTTCTTTCAACATCCGAACTTCAACGCCCCATTCAGGCTTCACGAGTAACAGCTCTCCTAAGCACTGCGACTTCCCCCGAATCTGCCATCCTTCGAGCCGCTGAGAGTGCTTCAAGTAGTCGCGAAGTTCACTTCGTATTATTAGCCCAAAAGCATGCGGATCCTCTTTACGAGATAGTCCAGCTAACCGAATCCCCATATTCGCGAAAGCTGCCGCCATACCGTCACTAAGGACCTCGTTGAGTTCATTGAAAACATCGCGAGCAAGACCGTGAACCTCGTCAAAGGGATCCCGACCGAAGCTATTACTACTCATGGTTATATTATAACCATGAATGTAATACCCTTGCACACAGCTCCGCAGCGAGTCTCCGTCCCAGCGGACATGACGTAGATGACCGATTTTCTGTCGCAAGCCCCCTCTAAGATAGGAACGTATCGCCCAGGCCGCCGCACCTGCGCCGCGCCCGGGCCCGTCCGCGAAAGGAGCCGGCCGTGGCCATCACTCTCCAGAGTATTGAGGAGCACGTCAAGAAACTCACCTCCCGTGCGCCCTTCACCCGCGATTTCTTCTTCGACCTCCTCCTCGCTTACGGCATCTCCAAATCCAGCGTCACCCGCCTGCGTTCCACCACCGCCAGCTCGCTCAACGTCGCGGCGAACCCGGAGCGCGATATCGTGTGGAAAAACAAGATCTACCTGGCTGAAACCAGCCGTGACCTCATGGCCGCCGCGCTGGAAATGAAAACCAGCGAAGCCGCGCTCCGCTTCAATACCCGCTTCGTCATCGCCACGAATTACGAATCCCTCGCCGCAATTGACACCAAAACCGGCGATTCTCTCAGCATCCCCCTCGCCAAACTCGCCAGCGATTTCACCTTCTTCCTCCCCTGGGCGAATATGGAGAAACAACATTTCTCCTCGGATACCCACGCGGACCGCCGCGCCGCCGAACACATGAGCAAGGTGTACGACGAACTCCTCGCCGCCAACCCCAACCTCTTCCACGAGGACAAATCTCCCCACAGCCTCAACATCTTCTTCACTCGCCTTCTCTTCTGTTTCTTCGCGGAGGATACCGGCATCTTCGCAAAAGGCCAGTTCACCAGCGCGGTCGGCTCACACACCCAGCGCGACGGCTCTGACACCGCCGCATTCCTCACCGCACTTTTCCACGCGCTTGATACCCCAAGCTCCGCAGATAAACCCGTCTACTTGCAGAGCTTCCCCTACGTCAATGGTCGCCTTTTCCGTATTAATAACGACGACGCCGCCTCTTTGACAGTCCCCCAATTCACCAAGCACGCGCGCGATTCGCTCCTGGAGCTCGGCACCCTGGATTGGTCGGAAATCAACCCGGATATTTTCGGATCCATGTTCCAGGCGGTGGTGGATAAGGATCAGCGCGCTAATCTGGGCCAGCACTACACCTCGGTGCCCAATATCCTCAAAACAATCAAGCCGCTTTTCCTGGATGAACTCTGGAACGAATATGACAAAGCCTGCGAATCGGTACCCCGCCTCAAGAAACTCCTCACAAGAATTTCAAAAATCAAGCTTTTTGATCCGGCCAGCGGCAGCGGCAACTTTTTAGTTATCGCATATAAGGAATTGCGGAAGCTCGAGCATGCCATCCTAGACCGCATCGATTCCCTTTCTTCGGCAGGCCGCTGGGGTCTGCTCGGCATGGGTGAAGAAGAAAAGCTCGGCGCTGCCACCCTGGGCTTCGGATCCTCGGTTATCAATATTGAGAACTTCTACGGCATCGAAATTGATGACATCTCCGTGGAGATGGCCATCCTTTCACTCTGGATCGCCAAGCACCAGATGAACCAGGAGTTCAAAGCCAAGTTCGGCCTGGATATTCCCCTCATCCCGCTCAAAGAAACCGGGCACATCGTGCATGGCAATGCCACCCGCCTCGACTGGAACGAGGTCTGCCCCAATAACGGAACAGATGAAATTTACATTATCGGAAATCCGCCTTATGTAGGAAGTACGTACCAGACCAAGGATCAAAAAGAGGACTTCGCCTATGTTTTCGATAGCGCGAAGTACCCGAAGAAGCTTGATTACGTTGCCCTATGGTTCATTAAGGGTGCCAATTACATTCGCGGCAGCCGGGCCAAGCTCGCTTTCGTGACCACGAATTCCATCACCCAGGGTGAGCAGGTTGCCCTGCTCCACCCCCATGTTTTCACGGGCGGTATTGAAATCGGCTACGCCTACACCTCCTTCAAATGGAGTAATAATGCCTCCCATAATGCGGGAGTGACCGTAGCAGTTATTAGCCTGCGCAATGAATCTTCCGAGCCGAAATACCTCTTCACGGACCTGGTGCGAACTCCGGTTGAGAATATTAACGCCTACCTCATTAGCGGTCCGGATATTTATGTCCCTTCCCGTCGTACAGTCCTTTCACCCACATTGCCGAAAATGACCAACGGTTCAAAACCTACTGACGGAGGAAACCTCATCCTCTCCCCAGATGAGACCGCAGAAGCTTTGACAACAAACCCTGAACTCGACCAAGTTATTAAAGCTTTTGCGGGGGCTGATGACTTCATAAACGGAAAAGACCGCTTCTGCTTGTGGATCGAACAAGAAAATGTCCCGAAACTCGGTGGCATCGCTTTCGTGAAGAAGCATCTAGATCGCGTTGCTAAATTCCGGTTGTCAAGTAGGAAAACAGCAACTCAAAACCTTGCTAAGTCCCCGTGGAAATTTGAATTCACGAGCTACAAGCCAACCGACTCAATCATCGTTCCACGCCATTCTTCCGAACGCCGATCTTACGTGCCCATCGGATATCTTGATTCGAACACTGTCATCTCCGATGCTTCCTTCGCTGTTTACGATGCTGAGCCGTGGCTGTTCGCCTTGCTAACCTCGAAAATGCACATGGCCTGGCTACGTACCGTTGGCGGGAAGATGAAAACCGACTTCCGGTACTCGAATACCTTGGTCTATAACACTTTCCCCGTGCCAGAGTTGTCGGCGTCGTCGAAAGAAGAACTCACAAAACGCGCGCTACGCGTACTCGATGTACGCGAATACCACTGCGAAAAAACCTTAGCCGAGCTCTACGACCCGGACCACATGCCGCGCAACCTCCGCGAAGCACACGAAAAAATTGACGAAGCAGTCGATAGACTTTACAAGAGCACCCCGTTCGCATCCGATGAGGAACGCCTCGCGGTGCTATTCGCGAAGTATCAACAGATGATCGAAGCAGAAGGGAAATAGCCGTGGCCACCGAAAACGTTGTGGACGTGACCTATGCGCAAACCGGGAAATCGGTTGCGACCGATGAGCTCGGGATGCGGGAAATGCAGGCTCGTGCCTATGAACAGCGCGCCTCCCAGTACCTGCTCATCAAAGCGCCCCCCGCTTCCGGGAAATCGCGCGCGCTCATGTTTATCGCGCTCGATAAGCTCTTCAACCAGGGCCGGCGCAAGGTCATCGTGGCGGTACCCGAACGCTCCATCGGCGCATCCTTCGCGCCCACCGACCTCACCACCTACGGCTTCTTCGCGGACTGGGACGTCAAACCGGCAAACAACCTGTGTACACCCGGCAGTAACGAATCGAAAGTCGCCGCATTCCTGCGTTTCCTGGAAGGGCCGGATGCCACACTCGTCTGCACGCACGCCACCCTGCGTTTCGCCTTTGAACAGGCCAAACCCGAGGACTTCAACGGCTGTGTGATCGCGATTGACGAATTCCATCACGTCTCCGCAGACCTAGACAACAACCGGCTCGGTTCCGTGCTGCATGCCATTATGGAGCAGTCCGACGCACATATCATCGCCATGACCGGCTCCTATTTCCGCGGTGACTCCGTGCCTGTGCTGGACCCGAAAGACGAAGCGAAATTCACGCCCGTCACCTTCAACTATTACGACCAGCTCAACGGCTACCAGTACCTGAAAACACTAGGGATCGGCCACCACTTCTACCAGGGCCGTTATACCGACGCCATCGCGGAAGTGCTGGACCTCGACAAGAAAACCATTCTGCATATCCCGTCCGTGAACTCCGGGGAATCCACCAAGGACAAGTACGAAGAAGTTGGGAAAATCCTCGACATTATCGGCGAGGTGCTTTCGCCCGAAGAAGTTGCGCAGGTAGAGCCGCGTTTCCCCGGAGATGACTGCATGATCTTCGTGCGGCGGCGTGACACCGGTGCCGTGCTGCGCGTGGCCGACCTTGTGGACGATAGCGATGAGAAAGCGCGCGCTAAGACCCTGGTGTACTTGACTGATGTGGCCGCGAAGAATCGCGACGCCGCCGATATCATCATCGCGCTCGGCATGGCGAAAGAAGGTTTCGACTGGCCTTTCGCCGAACACGCCCTCACGGTTGGCTACCGTGCCTCCCATACCGAACTCATCCAGATCATCGGGCGCGTCACCCGCGATAGCCCCGGGAAAAGCCACGCCCAGTTCACCAACCTTTTGGCCGAACCGGATGCCACCCAAAACGAAGTGACACTTACCGTCAATAACGTTTTGAAAGGTATCACCGCGGCGCTGCTCATGGAACAGGTGCTTGCCCCGAACTACAACTTCCGAGCCAAGCGGAACACAGACGAAACCCCAGATCCCGGCACCCTGGAAGTCAAAGGCCTGGTGGAGCCCACGACGAAGCGTGCCAAGGAGATTATCGCCACCGGTATTGATGACCTCAAGGCCAATATTTTGCAAGATGACCAGGTGGCGCGGGCCGCGGCCGGAGCTGCGGAACCCGAAGTCATCAACAAGGTGCTTATCCCGCGCATCATTCGCCAAACCTACCCGGACATCACTGAGAAAGAAGTCGAGCAAATCCGCCAGCATGTGGTGGTCTCCTCCGTGATCAAATCTGGCGAAGTGCGGACCGTGGGTGACCGGCGTTTCGTGGAAATGGGGAATAAGTTCGTGGATATCGATGAGATCAATATCGACCTCATCGAATCCATCAACCCCTTCCAGAAGGCCTTCGAAGTGATGTCCAAGCAGGTCTCCAGCCCGGTGCTGCGCATCATCCAGGACGCCATTGCCGCCACCCGCATCACCCTGAAGCCGGAAGAAGCAATGGAGATGTGGCCCGCAATCACCGACTGGGTCAAGGTCAATGGCCGCCGGCCGGACGTCCGCAGCGACGACCCCACCGAGAAAATGTATGCCGAAGGCCTGCTCATCCTGCAACGTGAAAAAGCAAAGCATGATGCTGAGAAAGCCGCGGCCGAAGCAGCAGCTGAAGCTGCGGCTGGAGTGGAGCAGAGCGAACCCGCGACAGTGCGCAGCGGCGGCAAGCACGCTGAAGATGTGCCGGTGCCGGCACGTACCGCGAGCGCCGATGCTTCACAGGGAGATAAGAACTAATGGCTGATTTCGATTTTGAAGCGGAATTCGCGAAGATCCTCGCCTCCGATACCGAAGGGCTGCTTGACGCCCCTCCCGCCCCGCGGCGTTTCACCAGTGAAGACCGGCTAGAACGCGCCTTCCTGGAAATCGTGGATTTCCGGGCCAAAGAAGGGCGCGAACCCGATCCGCACACCCGCTCTATTGGGGAGCGCAAACTCGGGGCGCGCCTGGAGGGAATCCGTGCCGATCCCGAAAAGCTTGAGAAGCTCAAGGATCTCGACACGGAATTCGGGCTGCTCACCCGCGAAGAAGCCCCGCAGAGCATCGACGATGTTCTGGCCTCCGATGAATTCAACCTCCTGGACGACGGATACGGGATCACCGATGTGTCCCGGCTCCCCGCTGCGCCGCCGCGGACTAATACAGCGCCGGACTACGTGGCCAAACGCGTGAAAGCAAAAGAGTTTGAGAAGTTTGAGCCACTTTTCAAGGCGAAGCATGCACAGCTATCGGCCGGGGTCGTGGAGCAGAAGCCTTATAAGAGTCTAGACACCGGCATCAACGCGATTCGTGAGGGCCTGTACTTCGTACTCAACGGAGTCATGGGATATGTAGCTTTCCAAGGAGACGACGAAAAACACCTTACCGGCGGTGAAATCCGCACCCGGCAACGGTTACGCGTCATTTTCGAAAACGGGACCGAATCTGATCTCTTCCGCCAATCCCTCGCGGGACGAATGGGAGAGGAAGATGGCCGGATCATCACCCAACCCGCCGATGTTGCTTACGACCTTGCCTACGCCGAACCCTCGGCGGATGTTGAGGCCTCTAGTGAAATTACCAACGAAGCTTCCCCGGACGAAACTCCAACCGGGTGGATCTATGTGCTGCGTTCCCTCTCCACAGATCCGCAAATCTCCAGCCTGCGCAACCTCCACAAGATCGGGTTCTCGCGCGGGCCGGTAGAAAAGCGCATCGCCGGGGCGGAACAATCACCTACCTACCTCATGGCACCCGTCGAAATTGTGGACACATACGTCACCTACGATGTGAACGCCGCGAAATTGGAGCATCTGCTCCACCAGATCTTCGCGGACGTAAAAGTATCCCTCTCGCAAATCGATAGCGAGGGCAGAAACTACGACCCGAGCGAATGGTTCATCGTCCCCCGCGAAGCCATCGCCACTGCCGTTGAGCTCATTCAAAACGGGGAAAACACCCGATACCGCTATGACAAGGGGAGCGAGAGTTTTATCCGTCTAACTATCGACCGAGCCCTCTCATAAGGAGCCTAACCAAAATGACATCCCTTTCTATTATTCGTTTGAATGTTCACTTCGAAACTGTTTTTCATATCGTTGCAAATAACAGCACGGCACTCAAACAATCAACCGCCCAATAAACGGTCCGCGCCCCATCCGTAGGCTAGGAGAATCATGATTAAAAACATCAACCTTGAAGCTTTCCCCTGTTTCGACGTTGACGCCAGACTCAACAACCTCGAAACTATTAACCATATCTATGGACCGAACGGCTCCGGCAAAACGACAATAAGTGAGTTTTTGACAACCTTATCGCCTGAAGGTAACCAGGCGGTTCATTGGGGAGGCAACCCCGATACAATTCGCGTGTATAATAGGAGTTACGCTCGATCCGTCTTTGCGAAACCAGAAGGTGAAGAACCGGGTGTATTTCTTCTCGGTGAAGACAGTGCTGAAACCCTTAAGAAAATTGACAACCTCACAGTAGAGCAAAATAAAATAAACACCAAATTAGCGAATTATAAGGCCGACCACACCAACACCGCTGAAGAATTAGAGACCGAAAAGAAGGCCCTGCAAGAAAAAATTTGGGAACGGCTCGGTTCAATCCCCGATGTTTTAAGGCAGAAAATGCCGAAAACAAAAGGAAATAAAAGGAAATGCCTTGAGGAAGCTCTGCGTGTAGCGTCCGAACCTTACAACCCTCAAGACGGAACCTTTGACAGTCTCGAAAAAATGGCAAACGACCTAAACCAAATGAGAGAAACTGAAAGTGCCATTAGCACATGCCCGCCCCCTCCTTCGACCTTTCGGAATGCACAATACTTCTATTCCTTGCTCAGTAAACCGATCGTCGGGAGCGCTGACGTTCCGCTATCTGCATTGGTTAATTCCCTCTCAAATTCCGATTGGGTTAGGGAGGGAATTGACTACCTTAATGATCAACACAATATTGACAATGTTTGCCCATTCTGCCAACAAGAAGTTTCAGAAGAATTAAAATCTAAGATCGAGAGCGTATTCGACGCCACTTACCGAAACGCTATCGCAGCCATTCAAAGCTTCAGGACAATTTTAGATTCCGCACATCAGCAAATTACAGCTTACGAAAGGGAACATGTTGGAAAACTAGCTCGTTTCACACCGGTCGATCACGTTACTTTAGTTTTCGAGAATCTAAAAAGCGCAATACGCCAATTGCAAAGCAGCCTCACACAAAAACTCGCAAGCCCCTCGGCGCCAATCACCCCGGTAATGATCGCTGATAAATACGATGCGCTGGATCGACTCGTAACTGAGGCTAATCTCGATATCAGTAATTTAAATGACCGGTGGAAGAATTCGGAAAAAGAGTGGGAGAGAATCCAAACACAATCCTGGAAAGTCTTCGTGAATGAACACCTCAAGGATCTAATCGACTCATTTAATCGTTTGGAAGGAATACTAAATCAAAAGCTTGCAGGACTCTCCAAGAAGATTAACGGAATGGAATCCGACCTTACCGAGATAAGCAACAATTTAACGGATCTCCACTCGCGTTCAACCTCAAGTCAGCGCACAATCGAACTGATAAACAACCTTCTTGAGGATGCACGTTTCCGAAGTTTTAAACTCTGTTCCGCTTCCGGAAATTCGGACGGCTATAGGTTAATCCGACCGAATGGCGACCTGGTTGATATTGAATCATTAAGCGAAGGGGAGCGAACTTTCGTCACATTCTTATATTTCTACCACTCCCTATTTTCGGTTAAGCAGGATGACGAAACGGACCGCATAGTCGCCGTAATTGATGACCCTATTTCAAGCCTCGACTCTGAGATTATGTTCGTCGTTTCCTGGCTCATCAGACGACTCATTAAACAAGTTAAAGAAGGAACGCATGACCGCGTGAAGCAGCTTATTATCCTTACACACAATAGACGCTTTCATAATGAGCTTTGTGTGCAATATAGGAATCAAACTCCAAAAAATGTCGCTTTTTATCGAATTCGTAAACTTTCCCCCGGCGCAAATCGTATTCAGGGACCCGAGAAAAAGAATCCTATACGCAATTCTTACCAGGAGCTCTGGGACGAAGTAGCAATTGCAAAGTCTAGTCCATATTGCGGAAAACCCTGGCTCCCTAACGTTCTTCGTAGGATTCTAGAAACGTACTTTGTAGATCTTGTTGGCCTGCATAACTTAAATTACCTTGGAGAAGACCTCTCGCTCGAGGAACAGGTAATGCATAAGGCACTTATTGCCTGGACTAACACTGGGTCACATTCCATTATAGAGGCGGACGACTATCTACCCGAATCGGAAAATACCGATCTCTGGTTAGATCTTTTTAGAAATGTTTTTTACAAAGAGGGGAATGGTGCGCACAGGTATCACTATGACATGATGATGGCAGGAGCGGAAAATAATGGTAAATCCTAAGTCCGCCTCCAAAGAGCGGGTAAAAAGCAGGCCGTCAGATATGGCCCAGTGATGCTCTTTCTCCCCCTCGGCACCCCAGTTCGTGTGCGGTAGAGGCCTGGATCAGAGCTGACGACGGATGTCATTGGCAACCACTTTTCTATTAGCCCGAGATCCACAACAACACAACAGTGGCGGGGCCCGTTCGGTAGTACCCGAACAAGCCCCGCCACCTACGGGAGATACGCCAACCACTCTTCGGAACAATCCGCGCCGGAATGCCCAGGAAAGCAGGATGGCTTAGTTAGCTACCTTCACCTCCTCTTCCTCAGCGATCTTCAGGTCAGCCTCGAAACGCAGGAACAGCGTGCAGATGAATGCAACGAGGAAACCGACCAAGCAGGAAATAACGAACAGAACGAAGCCATTACCGAAGAACACCGGCAGCGTGGCAAGCGACGGAATCGCGAAGCCCCCGGCCTGTGCACCCGAGATACCAGCAATAGCGCCACCAACGCCGCCGCCAATACACACGGCAATCATTGGAGTCTTCCGCGGAAGATTCACACCGAACAACGCCGGCTCGGTAATTCCAAACAACGCTGAGATCACCGAAGATGCACACACCGTGCGCGTCTTTCCGTTCTTCGACCGCAGCAACACCGCCAAAGCGGCACCAGCCTGCGCGAAAATCGACGGGCCGAACAGAGCCAACACCGTATCGTGCCCCAGCGCAGCAACATTATTCATCGACACCAGCATGATGCCCCAGTGCAAACCGAAAATAACCAGAAGCTGGAAACATGCACCTAGAACCAAACCAGCGGCAGCCGGCGAAAGATCGTACAAGAACTCGTACCCGGCCGCCAGGCCGTTACTAATCAGGGTGCCGATAGGCCCGAAAGCCATCAGCGTGACCAGCCCGACCAGGATCACCGAAATGAACGGGGTGAGGAACCCACGAATCACCTCTGGGAAAATCCTGTCCAGACCCTTCTCAACAAAGGCCAGCAAGCCGACCGTCATGAGAATCGTGATAACGCTGGAATGGTAGATCGCGCTAAAGACCGGGATCCCCAGGAAGTACATTGTTGTGCCAGACTCCAAGGTCTGGTTCAAATCCGGATACAGAAGCACGCCCGCAATCACCACAGCCGTATACGGATTAGCTCCGAACTTCTTAGCCGACGTAAATGCCAGCAAGACAGGCAAGAAATAGAAAACGGCGTCGCCCATAGCAGCAAGAATCCGGTAGGTATCCGAGGCGTCACTCAACCACCCGGCCGCTACGCAAATAGCCAAAATACCCTTGAGAATACCCGCGGCAGTCAACAGATTAATGACGGGCAAGAAGATCGCCGCAACAGCGTCAATGATTTTATCGAAAGTCTTTTTCTCACTCATGGCTGTCCTCCTTTCGGTAGCCCGTGATTAATCAATTTCGCCCCGTGCCCACTGCACTAGGAATTCCCTCAGCTCATCGAAAGCGGGGCTCCGGCCCGCACGAACATAGAAGCCCGAATTCGCTACACCGAGAAGCAGCGATTCTTCACTGGTCAGGCCAAGGGAGCGTCCCGTGAGGAACCCGGAGTTGAAATTATCCCCACCGCCCGTCGTCAACGTAGGATCAGCGCAATACGGCCCATCAACAGCCGCATCCTCGCGCACATTGCTGAGAACCGCGCCATCCACCGGGTGAATCACAATCTCGCTAATTCCGACCTTTTCCCGCAGGAACCGCGCAAGCTCGTGAAGATCCGCGAAGTCATCCTTCGTTGCCCCGTAGCGGCTAGCCACCTCATAGGCTTCTTTCTTATTGAGGCCGAGCGTGGTATCGAAGAACTCCTCGTACTTACGGATCGTTGCCATAACGCCAAGGACATCCTCCGTTGTCCGCTTAGTCGGATCAGAAAGATCGAAGAACATCATCCGCCGCTCACGGTTCGTCATCTTGGGAAGAACTTCCTCAGCAATCCCATCCCAGATACTGCCAACATTAATCAGAAGGGTCCAATCAGCGAACGCTACAAGATCCGCACGGTCGAAGACCTCCACCAGGTGCTCAAGCGTGGTTGCCTCAAGAAGATTCTCCCAACTCACCATCTTGAGCGGCTCTAGCTGGCTGGAAATCACCTTGCCGTCGGTAAATTCCAGCGCGTCAGAAACTCCGGGATCAGAGAAGGAAATAACCTCCTCAGCCATATTCGCAAAATCCTGGAAAACGGGATTCACTCCACC
Organism: Actinotignum stranguriae; assembly: GCF_051265215.1. Taxonomy (NCBI): domain Bacteria; kingdom Bacillati; phylum Actinomycetota; class Actinomycetes; order Actinomycetales; family Actinomycetaceae; genus Actinotignum; species Actinotignum stranguriae. Next base: position 66,151 of record NZ_JBOZCJ010000004.1, on the reverse strand, counting down.
CAGGCCCAGCGCGCCCATATAGGTCACCCGATTGCCCAGGGTGGCAAGCGAATTCGCCAGAATCGTTGCCACTCCCCCGAGCTTGGTAGTCACGGGCACCATTTCAATATTCATACTCAGCCCGGCGGCATCAATAAATTTTTGCCCGTATGCAGTGAGCGTCCCCACCCGCTGGTACTCATCCGGCCCGAGCCGTTTATCAACAACATGGGTAATGCGGTCAATGAAACCGTCGTATCCAACTGGAATATTGGCATGAGGCGTCTTTGCCTCTAATTTCTTTGCCAGATCAATGATCGCTTCGTTGCTCATCATCTCACCTTTCTTGTGTTATAAATTTTCTCCGCGGCTGTGGATCACATCGCGGTACCAGAAAAAGCTCTTCTTCCGAGTCCGTTTCCCGCTCCCGTGGCCTGCGTCGTCGAAATCCACGTGAACAAAGCCGTACCGTTTACTCATCTGCCCTGTTGATTCAGCAATAAGATCAATGCACCCCCACGTCATATACCCACGCAGGTCCACTCCATCGGCCAGCGCTTCTTTGAGTTGCTCGATATGTGCGCGCAGGTATTCGATGCGGTAGTCGTCCTCAATACGCCCGTCTTCTGTCACAACGTCGACGGCGCCGAGCCCATTTTCAACGATGTACATCGGAAGTTGGTAGCGATCCCAGACCAGGTTGCAGGCAATCCGGATCCCAATCGGATCCACCAGCCAGCCCCACTCGCTTTTCTTGAGATACGGGTTGGGAACGCCAGCAAGATTATTACCCTCAACCCCACCATGCCCTTCGGCGCTGATGCAGCTCGAGGAGTAATAAGAGAAACCAATAAAATCAACCGTTCCCGCGCGAAGAAGCTCGGTATCCTCGGGCTCCATGGTGATGGAAATACCCTCCTCAGCTATATGGCGTTTCATATACCCGGGGTACTCCCCGCGCACTGCCACGTCCGAACAGAACCAGCAGTCACGCTGGAGGGACTGGAGATTCGCAAGGTTATCTTCCGGTGAGCAGGTCAGAGGATAGCTCGCCGGGCCGGCAAGCATGCATCCTACGTGGTTTTCCGGATCGATCTTCCGAGCCAGCTTCACCACTTTCGCGTTGGCAACGAAAATATGATGCATCGCCTGATATCGAGCTTGGAGACGCTCGGGAGAATTCGTTTCCCGCGGGAACGGTCCCTCCGGCGGCAGGATTCCGGCCGAAGTGGCCTCACCAAAAGCAGTCAGGGTCAGATTCACCTCAACGAATGGAATCCAGTACCGCACTTTCCCACGAAACTCACGCATGATCGTTTCGCAGAACTTCAGATAAAAATCGACGGTTTTTCGGTTCGACCAGCCTCCGTATTTTTGCGCCAAATACAGCGGCGGTTCGTACTGCGTGATCGTGACCATCGGGGTCATTCCGCGCGCAATACATTCGTCAATCAGCGCGCGGTAGAAAGCTAAACCTGCCTGATTAGGAGTTTCTTCATCACCTCGTGGGAAGATGCGCGTCCAGCTAATGGAGAAACGGTAAACGTTAAATCCCATCTCGGCCAGGAGGGCAATATCTTCACGCCAATGGTGGTAGTGATCCGCTGCAACATGGCTCGGATAATGCTTGTGCGGATCAAGCGAGAGGGAAAACTCCCGCTTCGTTGTTCTACTTCCTACACTCAGATGATCCCCGATTGAAGGACCACGTCCGTCCTCATTCCAGCAGCCTTCGCACTGGCTGGCAGACGTGGCACCTCCCCATAGGAAATCTTCAGGGAAACGAGTGGTACTTACATGAGTCACTTTTCTTCCCTTTTCGAGCTGTCATATCTATTTACCCGCCGGCGGGGTAATACCAAGAACAACCGGCGTGGAGCGATAACCAACGCCCATGCGATCAATACCAAGATCAATGAGCTCGAGGAAATGCTCGCGAGTGCGAATGCATCCCGAACCCTTCACAGCGATCTTGCCCCCAGCTGCCTCAATCATGGTTTTCACGACCTCAACCGTGGCGCCCTTGTTTTCAACTCCGGTGAAGAACCCGGTGGAGGTCTTAATGAAGTCAGCACCCGCGCGAATTGCTGCCTTCGTTCCCTCCGCAACCTGGTCCAAGTTCAGGGAGTCCGTTTCGATAATGACCTTGACCTTGGTATTCCACTTATGCGCCGCAGCGACAACGGGTTCAAGATCCTTGACAACATCATCTATACGGCCGGTGCGCAGCCAGCCGTAGTTAGCAACAATATCCAGATCCTCGATATCCCATTTCGAGCAGTAGTGCTCGGTGAGCATTTCCTTTGCCTCGGTTGTGGCGAGCCCGAAGGGGAAGTCCGCCACCACGCACAGGCCGGTATCGGTTCCCTCGACCATGGGAGCCACAATCGGAAGGGATGCCGGGTTGATGCAGATCGTCTTGCACCCGAAATCAATGCCCTCCTGGGTGTATTTACGAATATCATCATCGGTGAATTCGGGCTTGAGCACAGACTGATCAATGTAGCGTGCCAATTCAGCCTGAGTCATATCTACGGCTTTGCGTGCGGGAATCACTATTTTCCTTTCAGTAGTAACACGTATTGAACTGCATTGTTCTATACGTACCGTACTTTTATGTTTTAAAATAACCCCGAAAGCATCGCCTGTCTACGAAATTCGCGGTAATGTTAGCTTTGTACCGTACAAAGCTAGGAGACCGTTGGATACCCTCACTGCCATCGCCAGCCAGCCGCTGAATACCGAGTCCGATCACCCGCTGTACCGACAATTACAGGAACGGATCGTGCAGCTGATCGCCACCGGGTTCCTCACCGAGGGAACCGCGTTGCCGACCGAGCAATCACTATGCGAGTCCTTTGGACTTTCACGGGCCACGGTACGTAAATGCTTCGAAGGTTTGGTGAAATCGGGGCGCGTGATCCGCAAACGCGGTAAGGGGACGTTCGTATCCAAGGGTAACGATAGGCCCGGCTTAGATACCGCCCTCAATTTTTCCGCTGAGATGGCGGGCTTCGGTAAGGCGCCGTCGTCCCACGTGGTGAGTTTCCAGCAAGTGGAAGCACCCGACTGGGTCAGCGAGCTGCTCGAATTGCGGGAGAGCAACGCGGTTTGGCAAATCGAACGTGTGCGCTTGGCCGATGATATGCCGCTACTCCTCACCACTGCCTATATTCCGGTGGAGCTCTGCCCGGAATTGAGTGAAGAAGAGCTGGAGCATTCGCTCTATTCCGCGATTTCGCGCCACTCTGGAACGCTTCCGGAACGTGCGGACGAGGTGTATGAGGCGACGACACTGAACGCCGTCCAAGCCAAGCAACTTCAAGTGCCCGCTGGTTCCCCGGCCTTGAGAATTCTCCGCCATTCCATCGATTCGCAGGGGCGGGTATTCGAACTTTCTGTCATTATCGCGCGTGCTGATCGCTATAAGCTCGCGGTAACAACCACGAGCCGGGGCGCTCGCCTGCGGAAAAATATCACGTAAAGTGACGCTGATTTTTCACGATTTCGAAAATAGTTCAGATCCCCTCAATTACTGGATTCATCTCCATCTACATGCTACGCTTTTTCCATCTGGTCTAAACGTTGACCCTCCACTATCCGGAGAGTGCCGATGATTAGACCTTAGGGGTTCTTACCCCTTATAGATCATGCAGTTCCGCCGCTGTGTAGCCCAAGGGAAGCCAGCGGCGGAACTTCCCTTATCCGGGAGGTGACCAGTATGGCGAACCCGCGAAAGACTTTCCCGAATGATCGAGTAGGTCGGGAAACCCTAACCGCGATCATGGTTGATGGCGGCTTCTACAGGCATCAAGCCTACGACCTCTTCGGTGATAAGACTCCTGAACAACGTGCGGTAGAACTATTTACATACTGTATGCGCCACATCGCGCATAACCACTCGAACTTGTACCGGATCTTCTATTACGACTGCCCACCCTCCACTAAGACAGTTTTCCACCCGCTGCTCAGAAAAACGATAAATCTTGGCAAGACCGAGCAATATAGATGGAGTGAAAGGTTCTTCGAAGAACTTGCATCTAAACGAAAAGTAGCTTTGCGAAGAGGCGAAGAACTCTCCACCGGAGGAGGATATCGGCTTCACCCCGATAAATTGAAGAAACTCTGCGCCGGAACCATGAGCGTCGACGAGATACAAGAAAGTGATCTAACTCTTGAGATTACGCAGAAAGGGGTTGATCTTCGCCTAGGAATAGATATCGCCGATATAGCAAATCGCGGTCTCGTTAATCAGATTGTCATGATCGCCGGCGATAGCGATTTTGTTCCCGCGGCAAAATACGCTCGGCGCAGCGGAATTGACTTCATTCTTGATCCAATGTACTCCCATATCACCAAGAGCCTCAATGAACATGTTGATGGACTATATTCTCCCGTGAAGGCCCCACCCGCAAATTCACAAGACGCTTTGCATGTGTCGAATTTAGGTGCTAGCAAGCGAGGATCTCGGTAGCACCCTCAGAGGCGACGACAACTCGCTTACGGTGTTTGCGGACAGGCCGCTCGTTTCGTCTCCGCGCCATCTTCTGCTCCTAAATCTTTCTAGGAAGCGCTCCGACGCGGCCACTCAGGTAGACATCCCGCAAAGACATCCCCTTGCGCAGCTCCTGCGGCGCATAGTCAGAAAGCGCCACAAGCTCAGATGCTTGGCCTGCGCCATCGACCTTTTCCGTCAACCACACCTCATCCCGGCGAATCAATTCCTGATCGAGTAGCTCCGTTTCATGCGTCGTAAAAATCAGCTGCGTGTGCGTATCCTTGGAGCACCCCTCCAAATAGCGTTCCACCAAAAGCCGGGTCAACGCGGGGTGAAGCGAGCGTTCCAACTCATCCACCACATAAACACGGCGAACGCCCGGTGTCTGCAAATCAAGAAGCATCGGGAGGAGGTCAATGAACCTCTGGGTGCCGTCCGACTCCTCGAGAATTTCGAAAGTGACGCCCTCAGCATGCAGAGTTTTTAGAGCCCTCACCGTCATCTCTTCCGGTGAGTCTTCTTTCTGCGTAAAGAGATACCGCTCTTTATAGGCCGAAGCAAGAACATCCCTACCGCCAGCGGCGATCTCCATAATCTCCATGAGCTCTTTCGGCGTGAAAGGAACCCGAGATAGATCCACTTCCTGCGTAAAGAGCGATTGAATTCCGGTATCACTTTGAGAAAGTACCGCAGAAATAGCTCCACGGAAGGTGGAATCGCTGTCAAGATTACCGAGTAGTGGTATGTACTGGGAATCCGGTTCGACGATCTGCAAAGTATCGAAGAACCACCGGAAAGCCGCCTGAATGAAAGCCGGTGCGCGGTCGTCACGCCCAATCACTCCTAGGAGCGACGTACTCTGATACACGGTTTTCCCGAAGGAAAGCAGTACGTCATCCCCGGAATACTTCTCCCCAAAGGTAACGAAAGACGCGGGGGATCCCTGCGGGTTGTTCCGTTCAAAAACCAGATCGAAGCTGCCATCGAAAAGAACCTGATGAAGGGACTCTTTTACCACACGTGCATTCGTTGCCGCCACGTAATACCGCGCGATTTTCTCACGACCATCCACCGACACTGAGTATTCAATCGTAAATTCACACGGCAGCTTGGCATGCTCCCCAAAAGCATGTGGGGTGAGCGGTTCGCGGGTATCCTGCCGAACCGAAATAAGCCCGCGGAGCGCCTTGAAAGCGCGAACTAAGGCCGATTTCCCCGAGGCGTTAGGGCCGAAAATCGTGGTGAGCGGAAGCCACCGGGCACGTTGAAAATGCATCAGCGTTTCTGAATGCTGCCGCTCTCTGGTGGCTTGTAAATCTAGCGTTGCCTCATCCCTAAACGATGCAAAATTCTTGACAGTAAAGCTTCTCAGCACCCTCTCACCTCCTACAGCGGTTGTAGTAAGAATCGTACTACAACCGTATTAATTTAGGAGGCAATCCAAGACGATGACACGCCGGCACAAGACCCACTTTTATCTATCAGCCTAATTTCCTAACAGACCCAGCCACCTTGAAAATAAAGAGGGGCGGCGTTTGCACGCCGCCCCTCAACGGCAGGATCAAGCAACCCGCTCACCTCAGGTTGAGTGATACACATGCCGTGGTGTGCACGCCGAAATGGCGACACAGGTCCGTTAATGTAACAACGAGTGAGTACTTGTATAAGTCTAAACGCATGCGCAACAATACTTGCGATTATCGCGACACCAAGCGCCGTGCCATTACTCACATTTAATGGTGATTAATTTAAATTCAGCATATTGATGCCCTGGGGAGCTTTTAGGAGCGCCTTATTCCGCCATCTCCCAGGTAAATCTGCAAGCTACCTGAGTGCGTCTCTCGGCAACAGCGCCAGTTCAGGCCTCTTCCCCCTCGGGCTCGCGCTGCTGCGGCGCGTGCAAATCCAGGAAATGCGGCCCGCGCGCATCCAACTCCTCCATATAGGCCGCGCCCCATTGCATCCACGGGTCCTTGGAAAGATGGTCATTGGTGAAACGCAGATCGTCCGAAACTTCGGTGGCGCAAAAATCCGGAATTTTCAGATCCACCACCGGCGCGCGCCGCTCCACTTCCGCAATAATGAGCCCCGCGTTTTGCCCTCCAAAAGCATCGAATTCCCACCCGTCCTCATCAATCCACAGGGAGAAACGATTCTTGAGGACCAGGTCCACCGAGCGCCGCAGAATCTGCACGGCCACATCGGTATCAATTTCCATTTCCTTCTCGTAGCGTTCCGCGCTCACCACCGGGGATTTCACCGCCACCGAGGCGCTCGCCGGGCATCCCGCTCCCAGCATCCGCGCGAGCGCACGGCGTTCGTAACCACCGCGGAAGTCGGCTGCGTCGTCGAACTCATCAAAGGGCACGAACGCATCGGGGAAACGCACCCGCACCCGCACCGCGTAGCCGTCTTGCGCGAAGGTGTATGCCTGGATGATGACCTGGGTGGAAGCGTGCTCGGCGACGTCGTCGGGGAGCTCACGCACCAGGAATTTACGTTCGAATTCGAAATCGGCATCCGCGTCGACGCCGGGGCCGTGGCCGGGTTCCATCATGCTTCCATCGTAGACGCGCGCACCCACGTGGTGAAACAGCCACGCCATCGCACCCGCATCCCGGCACAATAGGAGGATGACTCAATTACCTTCACCCGAGCTCATCGCCGCAGCCGCCCGCACCCTCGCGGGCACGGTGCGCCGCACCCCGCTGCAGCTATCAGAGCGCCTCTCCGCCACCCTTGGCCGGCCCGTTTACCTCAAACGCGAAGATACGCAGGTTGGGCGCAGCTATAAAGTGCGCGGAGCATACAACGCGATTCACGCGCTCGGGGAGAAGGAACGCGCCGCCGGGGTGGTATGCGCCTCCGCCGGCAATCACGCGCAGGGAGTGGCGTACGCCTGCAACCACCTGCAGATTCACGGCAAAATTTTCCTGCCCGCCACCACGCCGCGCCAAAAACGCGAACGCATCCGCGATATCGGGGGCGCCTGGGTGGAACAGATTATTGGCGGACCTACGTTCGACGCCGCAGCCGGCGCCGCCCTGGCTTACGCCTCTGCGCACGGTGCAACCTTCGTGCATCCCTTCGACGCCGCCCCGATTATCGCCGGGCAGGGCACTGTCATCGCCGAAGCTTTTGAGCAGTGTGTGGAGCAAAGCGGACAGGAACCCGAAGCGGTACTGGTGCCGGTGGGCGGCGGTGGGCTGCTGGCCGGCACCGCGATCTGGGTGAAAAACACGCACCCGCAGACCCGCGTCATCGGGGTGGAACCCACCGGTGCCGCCTCCATGCAGGCCGCTCTGGCCGCGGGCGGGCCGGTCACCTTGGAGTCTGTCGATAATTTCGCGGACGGCACCGCAGTGGCGCGCGTGGGAGACCTCACCTACGCCGCGGCGCGCGATCTGGTGGACGGCTTTATCACCGTTCCCGAAGGCGCGCTGTGCACCGAAATGCTCGAGCTCTACCAGGTGGAGGGGATTATTGCCGAACCTTCCGGCGCACTCGCCCCGGCCGCGGTAGGGCGCCTGAACACCCTGGTCGAAACCCGCGTGGGCGCTAGTACCGGCGGCGCGTGCTCTAGTACCGGCGACGCGGGCTCCAGCGCGGGTGCCGGAACAGCAAACGGGAACGACGCCGCTATCTCCGGCAGTGGCGCAGATCCCGCCGCCACGCCGCGCCCGCTCATCGCGGTGATTTCAGGTGGAAATAATGACGTGTCCCGCTACGCCGATATTTTGGAACGGTCGATGGTCTACGAAGGGCTGCGCCACTACTTCCTCGTGACCTTCGCCCAGAAACCCGGGGCGCTCAAGGAATTCCTCGACCGCGTGCTCGTGGCCGACGAAGACATCGTGTACTTCGAATACACGAAGAAAACCAATCGCGAAACCGGCCCGGCGCTGGTCGGTATCGATATCCAACACCCGGAAAACCTCGCTGACCTGCTGGATCGCATGGATCGCTCCGGAATTGATATTCACAAGGTCGAACCCGGCTCGCCTGAATTCCGTTTCTTTATCTAGGCTCGGCACCTGGCCGGCGCTGCGTCGTCGTACTTAAAAGCCCTGCGCAAGAAGCGGGTACAATACCGGCCAGACGCCACCCTCCGCGAAAGGACCCCCATGGCATTCCGTAGCGCCGCCGCACGCATTTTCCGCGCCTGCTCCCGTTGGACGTTTGTGCACGAACCCCTCGCGCCGAAAACAATCCTCATCGGCGCCCCGCATTCCTCCAATTGGGATGGCATTTACGATATTGTCGCGTTTTGGAGTTACGGGCGCTCCATGAAATTCCTGGTCAAAAATTCGCTCGTGCAGGCCCCGGTGCTGGGTGCGGTGGTACGTGCCGTCGGTGGAATTTCGGTGGATCGCAAGCATCCCAGCGGAATCGTGGGCTCGCTGCTCGAACAGGCCGAACGCAGCCAAGAATTCTGCGTGGCGCTCGCCCCGGAAGGCACCCGGAAGGACGTTCAGTACTGGAAATCCGGTTTCTACCGTATGGGCCTGGCCGGACGCCTGCCCATCACCCTCGGCTTCATTGATTCGCGCACTAAAACATACGGGTGGTGGAAGCACCTCTACCTTTCCGGCGACGTCGAGGCAGATATGGACATCATCCGCGATTTTTACCGCGATTTCGTGGGGAAGAACGGCATCAAGCGCTCGGTGCCGCGCTTGCGCGCTGAGGACGACGCCGCAGCCCGCGCCCACCTCCTCGACGGCATCGACCTGGACGAAGCACGTGCTTTTGCGATTCGGATGAATCGGGAAACCGGCGGGGTGGGGATAACCGAGTAGCGGCCGGGGCCTACCGCGGTGGCGCGGCGTGAGCGGCCGGGGCCGCTGAGCTACCGTTTACCGCGCCCGGTGCACCGCCTCGAGCAGCGCACTGATCACGGTATGCGGATCACGACCCAGCGCATCGTGCTGGTAATCATCACTCACCAGCGCGGTCAGGCCGCGGATCCGCCCCGCGGTTTCCAGGGAAATATCGGCCGGCACGTACATATCCTCACGGAAAATCCACGCCGCCACCGGCACCTGGTTGCCACCCAGTACATCCGGGCGATACAGATCATGCCAGGACGTGCGGAAAGCCAGCTCATTAGCCGCGCCGCGCAGCGGGAGCAGCGCCGGATCCTGCTCGAACTGCCAGGGGAAAACACTTTCCCCTGAGAAGCGGAAACCGTGGCCTTCTTTACGCAGATCAGTTTCTCCCACCCCGCCCATCGCGAGCGCGGGAATAGCAAATTCGGGGAATTCCCCGCGGACCCGGTGCGCGGCCCAGGCCAGCGGGCCGGTGCCGGATTGCGCATAGATCGCTTCCTGGAGCGCGAAATAGAGCGGGGCGCGCGCGGCGGACACCGCTTCGCCCACGCGCTGAAGGAAACCGGGACGCAACCGGCGTTGCCCGCGGAAGGACCAGACCGGGTCTTCAAGCAGGTAGTGGAGCTGCTCGAAGCCGTGGGTAAAGCCGAGGCGCTGGCCGAGCTGGCGGAACCGCGCCGGGGTGAGGCGCTCCCCGGTAGGCAGAATTTCTTCCACATCCGCAAGGTGGGTGGCGATATACCAGGCGGTATCCTCGTCATCCGGGTAGCGCTCGAAATAGGCGCGATGCCGGGCGGCCAGCCGCGGGAAAGTCTGCCGGTACACGGCTTGCGGGCCCTCGTCCAGACTGGGCAGCCCGCCGGTGATCATGGCTTCACGCAGCCCCGCGGGTGCGTAGGAAAGATAGGAAACCGCGGCGAAACCCCCGAAGCTTTGCCCCAGCACACTCCACGGTTCATCGCCTTGGAGGTGGCGGCGCAGGTGTTCGGCGTCGTTCACAATAGAGTCCTGGCGGAAACAGGACAGCAGCGCGGCCTGGGCGGCGGGACTGCCGGCCGCGGTAATGGTGAGGGAATCGAGCGGATACGAATTGCCGGTGCCGCGTTCATCGAGCAGGACGAGGCGATAGTGGTTGAGTAGCAGGTCCTGCCAGCCGCTCAGCCCCGCCGGGCGCGGTGCCGCGTGACCCGGCCCGCCTTCCAGATACACCAATCGCGGCGCATCCTCGCGGCCGGCCCGCACGATTTCCCGCGCAAACACCGTGATAGTAGCGGGAACATGGGCGATATTTTCATCCGGGGGCAGCTCGGTGAACGCACCAAAGTAATCAAGGGGCACCTGGATGCGGTGCTCGATGACTGTGTAGCCCTGAAAACGATAGGTAACCGCGCTCATACCGTGAAGATTACCTGAGCGAGGCGCAGTTCTCGCCGGCTGTACGGTAGCTCTCATTTCTGCGGGGCCGCAACGGGCAAGAAGATAGAATAATAAATACGTACGGTTAATGCGAAGGCGCACGTTCAAGGAGGAACTGTGGGTAAGTGGTTCGATCAGGCTACGGAAATTGAGCGCTTACGGAAGGAAAATAAACGCCTGCACGCTGTTATTGCGCAGTTGCGGGCGCGGTTGGGCACTGTTTCGGGCGACGACGCCGCAGCTGACTACGGGGTCAGCGCTGAAGAACGTGCTTTGGCTGCCAGTGGGCGCACGGTTGAGGCCATCAAAGCCTACCGCGAGCGCACCGGCGCGGATTTGGTGACCGCTAAAAATGCCATAGATTCGCTCTGAGCTGTGAGTAAGCCGCCCAGGCGCCGGGGCGAGTGGCTCGGGGCTTCCCGGTAGCTATAACAGCTACTCTCACATCTACTCTAAACTACTCTAACGTCCGGTGTGAGAGTAGAAATCCGCGCCATAGCAACGTTTTCTCGGGGTCTCCCGAAGCTACTCTAAAGCTACTCTAACAATGTTAGAGTAGATGCATGCTGCAGCGTAGCGTGGAAAGCCTTCTCACTCTTCCGGTTCATGAAGCCGTGGAAGAGCTCCTTCGTTTGCCAGAAGACCAGTGGTACGAACGAAAAAGCGGATCCATCCAACCCAAGGATCTTGCGGAGGATATTGTCGGCATGGCGAATGCGGAGGGCGGCGTTATCGCCGTCGGTCTTCATAACGGCTCCCCGGCACCGGTTTCCGATAAAGCAGCAAATGCGATCCGGCAGGCGGCTATCGACTTTACCAATCCGCGGGTCCGGATTGTTATTGATGACATAGTTATCGAGGGCGGGCGGATAATGCTCCTAAGCGTTCCTCCTAGCCGCGATGTTCACGAAACTAATAAGGGTGATTGTTTCCAACGGATTGGGGACGAAACACGAAAACTCACTTTCCGGCAACGCCAAGAACTTGAGTGGGATCGTGGTTTCGTTGGCTTTGATGGCGCTCCCGTTCCCGGCGGAGAGCTGGATGATCTCGACGAAGAACAATTGGAAGCTTACCGCGCCCTCCTCAGCTCATCCTCGGGAACCAATGCGCTACGCGCCCGCGACCTCATTGATCGTGATGGTCAACTGCGGGTAGCCGGCTACCTTCTTTTCGCAAAAAATCCGCAGCAGGTTTTTCCGAACGCCTACGTGCGAGTGGTCAAATATTCCGATAATGAGCGCGGTGCCGGGCGTTTCCAGAACGTAGAAGCCGGGAAAGATATTCGCGTAGGCGGCCCCCTCCCGCAGCAAATTACGGAAGCCAGCCGCATTATTGAAGAATTCCTGCCGGGGCACCGCCGGCTCACAGATGCGGGCACATTTGCCGATGTGCCGATTATTCCGCGTGAGGCATGGCTGGAAGGCCTGGTCAATGCCGTGGTCCACCGTTCCTATGGCATCGCGGGCGACCATATTCGAGTGGAGATTTTTCCGAACCGTATAGAATTCACCAGCCCCGGGCGTTTTCCCGGTCTGGTTGATATTTCCCATCCGGAAAAAATTGGCCGCAAAGCCCGCAATCCGCGTATTGCCCGAGTTTTCTTCGATATGGGTATCACTCAGGAGCTGGGCGAAGGCATCCGGCGTATTTTCGAAGAAACCCGCCGGGCCGGGCTGGCCGAACCGCTTTACGTGCAATTATCCGAGGCCGTACACCTCACCCTGCTGGCCAGCAACGCGATTCCGGAGGAAATCATGCGGCAGATCGGGCCGAGCGGCCGCGCGATTCTCGACGCCCTGCGCCTGGCCCAACAGCCGTTGGGAACTGGGCAAATCACCGAGCTTGTGGACCTTGCCCGTCCAACTGTGCTCCGCCACCTCAACCTGCTGCGCGATGCCGGCGTGCTCCGCTGGAATGGCAAATCCCCGCGCGATCCCCGCGCCACCTGGGAGCTGCTATAAAGCTACTCTCACATCTACTCTAAACTACTCTAACGTCCGGTGTGAGAGTAGAAATCCGCGCCATAGCAACGTTTTCTCGGGGTCTCCCGAAGCTACTCTAAAGCTACTCTAACAATGTTAGAGTAGCTGGCCGGGTGCCAGAGTGCGGCTGCGCCGTCGTACCTTCTGCAAGAATAGAGCCATGGCAACAATCCCGCTCCTTCCCCTCAATTCCGGCCATTGGATTCCGCAACTGGGAATCGGAACCTACCGTATGGACGAGGCCACCGCGCGCCTGGCCGTGCGCGAGGCGCTCGCCATGGGCTACCGGCATATCGACACCGCGCAAATGTACGGCAACGAAGCCGCGGTCGGCCAGGCAATCGCGGAATCCGGCGTGGATCGCGAGGATATTTTCCTCGTCACGAAACTCGATAACCCCAATCACGCCCCGCGCGCCGTGCGGGAGACTTTCGCGCGTTCACTCGCGCAGCTCGGAACCGATTACGTTGATCTGTTCCTCATTCACTGGCCCATGCTCAGTGGAGATTACGTGGAGGCGTACCAGGTCATGGAGGAATTCGTGGCTGACGGCCGCGCTCGCGCGATCGGCGTGTCCAATTTCGAGCGCCACCATCTTGAGGCGCTGCGTTTCGCCGCTCATATCCAGCCCGCCGTCAACCAAATCGAAGCGCACCCCTATTTCCAGAACGCCGAGGTCACGCAGTACTGCATCGCCGCCGGGATTCGCGTGGAAGCGTGGGCGCCGCTGGCGCGCGGCGCTGTGAACGACGACGCCGTGCTTGCCGAGCTGGCGGCCGCTAAGGGATGTACCGTTGCCCAATTGGTATTGCTCTGGCACCTTTCGCGCGGGAGGATCGTCTTCCCCGGCGCCTCCTCCACCGCGCACCTGGCCGAAAACCTGGCCTGCCTAGATTTCACTCTTCTCAAAGAAGAAGCGGAGGAAATCGACAATATGGATCGTTTCGAAGCCGGGCGTACCGGGCGCCACCCCGATACCTTCCGCCGCAATGGGGAATAGCGGCTGAGCTGGGCTAATTGCCGAGACTTTGATGTCCAGCGCATAAAACGCCCCATAAATATGGCGTAGCCCTTCGCTAGCATAGAAGTGGTGAAAGGCAGGTCACGCCCCGGTGGGTTGGGGCGCAATATCAGGTGAACGTCACCGTGCCAGGAACCCGTAAGGAAAAGGAGCGGAATGTATTTTGCATACACCATCGCCGGGTCTGAAGCTACCGGCGGTGCTGGATTCCAAGTTGATTTGAAGACCTTCCAGCAGCTCGGGGTGTACGGCATGGGCACGCTCACGTGTATCGTGTCCTTCGACCCGAACAATAACTGGAACCATCGCTTCGTGCCCGTCCCTCCGGAAGTGATTAGCGCCCAGATGGAAGCGGCGCTGCGCTCCCAGAACATTCGCACCGCGAAGGTCGGCATGCTCGGCCACCCGGATACTATTGAGGCGGTGCGCGCCGGGCTCGCTTCCCAGGAATGGGACAATGTGGTGGTGGATCCGGTCCTCATCTGCAAGGGTCAGGAACCGGGCCAGGCACTGGATACCGATAATGCGCTGCGCACTAAGATTCTTCCCTTCGCCACCGTCACCACCCCAAATAATTTTGAGGCTCGTACCCTCTCCGGCTTGGATACGCTGGAAACTGAGGAGGATCTCATCGAAGCTGCCAAGCGCATCGGTGAGCTCGGCCCCAAGTACGTGGTGGTCAAGGGTGGGATTGATTTCCCGGGACCGGATGCCGTGGATGTGCTCTGGGATGGTGAGAAAGCCACCGTGTACCGCGCCCCGAAGATCGGTGAAGAGCGCGTATCGGGTGCCGGCTGCACCCTGGCCGCCGCCATCACCGCGGAACTGGCTAAGGGTGTGGAGATCCACGAAGCCGTGCAGCGTGCCAAGGATATGGTGACCGCCGGTATCAAGGCTCGCGTAGAAGCTAATACTCCCTTTGCCACCGTGTGGCAGGGTGCTTACCGGGATCAGGACTAGGCCATGTCCGGCATCGATCCGGCCGTTCCGGTCATTATTGTGCTGGGCGGCCGGATCGTGCACACCCGCCTGGGGTATCTACCCAGCGGTAGTTTGAAACGCCGCCTTGCACGGGCCCTGGCTGAATATCGCTACGCGTACTCGCGCGGGGCACGCCCCGCCCTCATCTGCTCGGGTGGGCGGGCCTCACCCGGAGTGCCCAGCGAAGCCCAGGTCATGGCCTCCTGGCTTGCCTCTCGTGGAGTGCCGCGCAGCGCGATCTTGGCAGAAAGCCACTCGCGCACCACCGAAGAAAATATGGGAGACTGCGCAGCGCTGCTCCGCCGGTACGATCCGGTTCCCGGGCTACTGCCCGATGGCACCATCGCCGCGGTCATCGTGACCTCCTGGCAGCACGTGCCCCGCGCCCGGTACTTCGCGGTGAAATTCGGATTTACCCCGGTCATGCGCGGGGCCAGCCTCGCGCCTTCCACCACCCCGAAAGCCCTTTTCTGGGAATTGGGCGCGGTGGGGATTTACCTGGCGCGGGTAGTGACGCGCCGGGTGCGTAAACGGCGTCGTCGTAGCACTTAAGTACGGAAGGGAGCTGGCACGGCGTGCCACAATAGAAACGTGACAACGAATCCGTATCTGCGCCCCGCCCTCGCGTTCCTGCGTCAGCACCTGGAAGGTGCCCCGGCCAGCCCGCGCGCCCGCCGCTATCGCTATGAACACTGTTTGCGGGTGGCGGCCATCGGGCGCGGAGTCGCGATGTCCGAAGGCCTCGCGGTAGATACCCTCGAAATTGCCTGCCTGCTGCACGATATCGGGAAATTTGATTCCACGCGGCCGGTGGATCACGGCCGGGCCGGCGCGCGAATCGTGCGCCCCTTTTTGGAAAGCCTGGGCATGCCGGAAGCGGAGGTCACGGAGATCTGCCAGGGCATCGCTATGCACACCGATGGCCGCAGTGAATATCCGGAAGATTCTCCCGAATATCGCGGCCAGCGCGAATATCCGGCGGAGGCCAGCGTGCTCGCGCGATCGGTCGGGGACTGCGATAACGTGGACCGTTTCAGCGTCTACCGCATCCACGACACCCTGCTGTATCACAATATGGACGCCATGCCACTGCCCGAGCAACTCGATTTTATTGACGGATACCTGGCGCGCCTGGGGCGCGAACGTAACTACCACTGCGCCACCCGCAGCGCGCAACGCCTCTGGATTGAAGCACTGGAATTTCAGGAGTATTACTTTTCCCGGATGCGTGAGCAGCTAGCCACCGCGCACCCGTATATGGACCTTGCCGAGGGAAAATCACTACCCTCGGCGCACTCAAGGAGGAATCCATGACAACATTCACGCAGGCGCGCGATTCCATTCACGGCTCCTACGCCCCGGAATTTGCACGGGTGGTGGACGCTTTCGCCGCCTCCATCGCCACCAACCAAGATCGCGGCGGGCAAATCGCGGTCCTCTGGCACGGCGAACCCGTGGTCAATATTTACGGGGGCTGGAACCCGCCCGCCGGTGCAAATACCGGGGGCGGCGTGGCCGATGGCGCCGTCGTTGAAGATCCGATCACAGAGCGCATACCCTACCCGGATAACGCGGTGCAGCTTATTTTCTCCCAAACGAAAGGCCTGACCGGGATTTGCTTCGCGGATTGCGTGGCACGCGGGCTTATCGATCCGGATGCCCGGGTAGCAGACTATTGGCCCGAATTTGCCGCCAATGGCAAAGAAGATATTCGGGTGAGTCAGCTGGCCAGCCACTCCGCCGGCCTGCCCGGTTTTGACCATATTCTGCCCGCGAGCGCGCTTTTCGACTGGGATCTTATTACGTCCGAGCTCGCCGCACAGGCCCCGCGCTGGGAGCCCGGAACGAAACACGGCTACCACGCACTCTCCATGGGCTATCTGGCCGGGGAGCTGGTGCGGCGGGTTTCTGGCCTCACCCCGAAGCACTACCTGGAAGAAAACTTCCGCGCGCCCCTCAACCTTTCTGTGTGGATCGGTTGCCCCGAATCTGAGCGGTCGCGCATCGCCAAGCATTTCTGGGGGCCTCGCACCCAGGGCTGGGGCGGGGCGCTGCGCCAGGCCCAGGCCGATCCGAAGTCCACAACCTCCTACGCCTACCAATCCCCGAAGGATACCGATTCGGCCATCACCGACCCGCATTTCCTCGATGCGGAAATGCCCTCTATTAACGGGCATGCTGATGCGCTCTCCTTGGCAACCCTCTACGCGATGTTCTGCGATGGGCGCTATGCGCGCTACGATGCCGAGCTCATTACCGCGGTATCGGCCACCCGTGCCGAAGGCTTCGACGAAGTCCTCTGCGATTCGACCTCCCGCTACGGGCTGGTCTTCCAGCTGGGTAGCCAGCGCGAACCCATGCTCTCCCGCGGCAGCTTCGGGCACAACGGGCGCGGCGGCTGCCTTTCCTTCGCGGACCCGGGCACCGGGATCTCCTTCTCCTACGTGGAAAACCAGCTTTCCTCCGAGCCACTGCCGCAGGCGCGCGTCTGCCGGCTCCTGGCCGCGGTACGGGACAGCCTCGAGTTAGCTTAGCTAACCCAGCGGCAGAGTGCCGATGGTAGAAAAAGTATTTTACGCGGGGGTGCGTTGCAGATCGGCAGCGGTACCCCCGCGATTTTGCTCCACAGGCTTAGTTTTCCGCGAGGTTCGCGAAACGCGCGTAATGGCCCTGGAAAGCCACTTCCACGGTGCCGGTAGGTCCGGAACGCTGCTTGCCAATAATGACTTCCGCCAGGCCGGCCTTCTCAGAATCCTGATGGTACATATCATCGCGGTGGATAAGAAGGACGACGTCGGCATCCTGCTCCAACGAACCCGATTCACGCAGGTCAGCCACCTGAGGGCGCTTATCATTACGCTTTTCCGAATCACGGTTGAGCTGCGCCACCGCAATAATAGGAATTTCCAATTCCTTAGCGAGCAACTTAATCGAACGTGAAAACTCCGAGACTTCCTGCTGGCGCGATTCGGGAACCTTCCCGGCCGAAGCCAAAAGCTGGAGGTAGTCAATCACGATCATCTGAATATCGTGCTGCTGCTTAAGCCGGCGTGATTTCGCGCGGATTTCCGGCAAGGTGAGATTCGGAGAATCATCCACAATGAGCGGCGCGGTAGAAATACGTTCGACGGCGCCGGCGACTTTGTCCCAATCCTGCTGTGTCATCTCACCTTTAATCATGCGATCTTGGAACACTCCCGCTTCGGCAGCGAGCAAACGCATCGACAACTCCGTACGGTTCATTTCCAGGGAGAAGTAGACCACCGGTTGGTGATTGTGGATGGCTGCCTGCCGGCAAAAATCCATCGCCAGAGTGGACTTACCCGCACCCGGGCGGGCCGCCACAATAATCATCTGCCCGGCGCGCAGGCCGTTGAGCTTGGCATCCAGGTCAATAAACCCGGTGGCCACACCTTCTAATTGACCCGCGCGTTCCGCGTTCTTCTCCAGCTCATCCAAAAGCCCGGGAACGATTTCCGCCATCGTGGCGTAATCCGTGGCCTCACGCGATTGCCCGAGGGAAAACACCTCCGATTGCGCCATATTAATGAGGCCCATAACATCCGCGCCGTCGGTAGTGTAGCCGAGCTGGGCGATGCGGGTGCCCACTTCCACCAAGCCGCGCAGCTGGGATTGTTCGCGCACAATATTCGCGTAATATCCGGCATTCGCAGCCGTGGGCACCGAAGCAACCAGGGTGTGCAGATACGGCAGCCCGCCGATACGCTCAAGATCCCCGCGTTTTTTGAGTTCCGCGCCCACGGTAATGGCATCTGCCGGCTCCCCGCGCCCGAAAAGCTCCAGGATGACCGTGAAGACCGTGGCGTTTGAGGGATGGTAAAAATCATCGGCGGTCAGTACGGTCACCACATCGGCAATGGCATCTTTGGAGAGCAGCATTCCACCCAACACAGATTGTTCCGCCGAGAGGTTTTGGGGAGGGGTACGTTCGAAAGATGACCCCTGCATCTTTGCACCGTTATTGACGACGGACATAGCTTCCCTTTCTCGGCGATAGATCTCCACTGGCTTTCGTAACCCGTTTACGAGGTGAATTTCAAGTTAATTCTCCTGCGCGGATGTGTAAACACGCCGGTGGATCCGTGCATAACCGGTGGACAAACTGTGGATAGCTTGGGGATTGTTCACCATTTGTACCCACAACTATCCACAACTGTGGATGGAGTGGGGGAAATCCCCGGTATCCCGTCCCCAAGTTTGTCCACAACTGTGGAAAGATATGACTTCGAGTTCTCCACACACATATGCGGTGATGTCGATCACGTTGAGGCTTTCCTCAAGTACTCATCGCCTTTGGTTGGTAGCACCGGTTCCGGACGACCCTCCCGGGCTCGGCTAAGCTTGCGGACGTGACGACACCCGAGAAGCATCCTGACGGCCCCGTTGGGGACCGCACAAACAGTGCCAACAAAGACGAGTCCTACACCACTGACTCCGGTACGACCAGCTCCAAGACCCCCACCACCAAGCACGCTATCGACCGCGAGATCGCGCGCCTGGCCCTACCCTCCCTCGGTTCTCTCCTGGCCGAACCACTTCTCGTCGCCACGGATACCGTTATGGTCGGCCACCTGGGTACCGGGCCGCTTGCCGGCCTCGCCCTCGCCTCCACAATTCTCACCACCCTCGTGGGGCTGTGCATTTTCCTGGCCTACGCCACCACCTCCGCCACCGCCCGCTACGTGGGAGCTGGCCGCATGAGAGCCGCCCTGTCCCAGGGCATGGATGGGCTCTGGCTGGCCGGTACCCTGGGCGTGCTGCTCGGAGCGATCCTGGCTATTTGGGCACCCCAGATTCTGGCGGTCTTCGGGGCGGAGGGAGTCGTTATCACCGAGGGGGCACGCTATTTGCGTTTCTCCGCCGCGGGGCTCCCCGGTATGCTCGTCGTCCTCGCCGCCACCGGAACCCTGCGCGGGCTCGGGAACACCACCACCCCCTTCAAGGTTTCGGTACTCGGCGCACTCGTCAATATTCCCCTCAACTTCGTTTTCATCTACCCGGCCGGGCTGGGCCTGGCCGGCGCCGGAATCGGTACCGCGGCGGCACAAACGGTCATGGGCGTGGTCCTTACCGGCGTCGTCGTACATCATGCGCGCGAGCACCACGCGCCGCTCGCACCGCGTGGAGTGGGTGTGCTCCGCGCCCTCCACGATTCCGTGCCCCTCATCGTGCGTTCCGCGGTGCTACGCGTGCTGATCCTGCTGCAAATAACCGGGGCGACCCAACTCGGCACCGAAGCGCTGGCCGCGAACCAGATCACCATGACCATCTGGAATTTCGCCTCCTACGGGCTGGACGCCCTCGCCATGGCCGCGCAAATCCTCGTGGGCCAAGCCTCCGGGGCCGGTGATGAATCGCGCCTGCGGGTAGTGCTCGGGCGCTGCCTGAGCCGCGGTATGAGCGTCGGTGCTGTACTGGGGGCCGCCACCGTTCTCACCTCACCTCTTATCGTGCGGATTATGAGCACCGCGGGGGACGTGCGCTGGCTGGCTTTCTGGGGCCTCCTCGTGATTGCGGTATTTTTCCCCATCGCCTCGGTGGCATTTATTCTCGACGGCGTCCTCATTGGCGCGGGTGATCTGACGACCCTGGCGTGGATGATGTTTATTCCCCTTGCCCTGTACGGGCCTATGGTGCTCGCTCTGCTGGAATGGACATCCGGACAGCCGGGATTCATCTGGCTGTGGATCGGCTATGCCGGGGTGTGCATGAGCGCCCGGGCCCTGCCCATGTACCTGCGGGTACGCGGGGAAAAGTGGGTGCAGCTCGGGAGCTCGAGCTAGGCCATGGCCCAGGGCCGGGGAGGTAGGGCGCCGGACCCGGTATGTGTTTTCCGGGGTGTACTGCGGATGTCGTACATACGAAGTACACCTCCGAAAAGACCTAGCACCCTCGCAGGTGCTGGTGTGATTTCTGAGGTTCGTGTGGACGGTGACTCGGGGCCCGTGATTCGTAGAGCCCGTGACGCGTGGCCCGTGACTCGTACTCGTGGAGACCGTGGGAGTGCGGACAGGTGTTGTACGGCAAGTGGCACGGTAGCAGCGGCGGCACGAAACTTGCCCGGGCAGCACAAAGGCGGGGGAGACCACATCCGGTTCTCCCCCGCCTTCGCGTGCTGATCAGCTAGCTATCAGCTATTACTTCTTGGGTGCGCGCAGCACATCCACCTGAAGGGATGCCGTGACATCCTCATGCACCCGCACCTTGGCGGTGTAGCTGCCCAGGGACTTGATCGGGGAAGCAAGCGTGATCCAACGCTTGTCCACCGGCTTGCCCACGGTTTCGGTGGCGGCTTCGGCGATGTCCTTGGAGGTCACCGCACCGAAGAGGCGGCCGTTTTCGCCGGCGGCCTTCTTCACCTGCACCACGGCTTCGTTAAGCGCATCGCGCAGCGCGTGCGCGGCTTCCAGATCGGTGATGGAGCGCTTGCGGCGCGCTTCGGCCATCTGGTCGATCTGCTTCTGGGCACCCTTGGTCCACGGAGTGGCGTAGCCGCGCGGCAGCAGGTAGTTACGGCCGTAGCCGTCCTTGACGGTGACAACGTCACCGGCGGTGCCGAGGCGTTCGACGTCGTGCGTAAGAATGAGCTTCATTATGTGCCTCCTTAGCGAGCGTTGCTCGAGTAGGGAAGCAGAGCCATCTCACGGGCGTTCTTAATCGCCTTGGCGATCTTGCGCTGCTCCTGAACGTTGACACCGGTCACGCGGCGGGCGCGGATCTTGCCGCGGTCCGAAATGAACTTGCGCAGCGTAGCGGTGTCCTTGTAGTCAATATTGCCAACCTTGATGGCCTTCACCGGAGCGGTCTTCCGCTTCAACGGCTTGCGAAGATGTCCCTTCGCCATAGTTTTCTCCTAATGTTGCTGCGACCCGTGCCTAGCGCAATTCCCGCGAATCCCGCGAATCCCGCGTGTCACACTGTGCGGCGCGCTGCGGGGCGGTAGCCCGAGTCAAAATGTCAATAACTGGTGTGTGCGTAGTCCCGAAAATCTAGAACGGAAATCTAGACGAAAATTTAGAACGGGGGCATATCGTCAAAGGCGGAACCGCCCTGCGGGGCTTGCGGCTGCTGGCTCCACGGATCGTAAGCCGAGCCGCCCTGCGGGGCGTTGTAGCTGGCCTGACCCCCGTAGGAGCCCTGCCCGCCCTGGCCGCTTGGCGCACCCTGACCGCCCGGGTTCTGGCCGTAGCCACCCTGGTTGCCGCGGTTGTAATTACCGCCGCCACTGGTTTTCGTGACCTGGGCCTTGGCGTAGCGCAGCGAGGGCCCGATTTCATCAACCTGAAGTTCCAGACCTTCGCGCTGTTCTCCGTTCTGGGTCTGGTAACGGTTGACCGTAAGTCGGCCCGTTACCAGCACGCGCATGCCCTTCGACAGCGATTCGGCGACGTTCTCCGCGTAGTCCCGCCACGCCGAGCACCGCACGAACATTGGTTCGCCATCTTCCCACTGGTCTGTTTGGGCATTGCGCTTGCGCGGGGTGGAAGCAACCGTGAAGCTCGCGACCGCCACACCACCTGACGTGAAACGCATTTCCGGATCGGCGGTGAGGTTACCGACGATCGTAATGACCGGTTCGTTTGCCATAATCGCTCCTATTACCCCGTTGTTTTCTCAGATTCGGTTCTTACGCTGGCGGTACGTTTACTTTGCTTCGCGACGCAGGAGCTTGATGCGGAGCACGTCCTCATTGAGGCCGAGCTGGCGGTCAAGTTCGCTTGCGGTTGCGGGAGTCGCCTTCATATCGACGACGACGTAAATGCCCTCCGAGTGCTTGTTAATGTCATAAGCAAGCTTCCGGCGGCCCCAAATATCGACCTTTTCCAGTTCGCCGCCCTCATTGGGGACAACCTGGAGCAGCTTCTGAACGTTGGTCGACAAATTACGTTCGTCAACGTTCGGAGAAAGGATGATCATCATCTCGTATTCACGCATGTCTACCCACCTCCTCTGGTCTAAACGGCCGCGGTCCGTCCGCGGCAGAAGGGTTATGCGTTGACCCGCCCATTCGCATGCTTAGGCCCGCGAACAGATAGGTCAGTCCCTCAGTCTAGCCGGTGCCAGCACTCTTTTCCAGATGGTTAAATATGGAGCGGCCCACGCCTTTTCGCCTGTATTTCCATGAGAATCCCGGCCCTGAACGCAGGGGGAACGGTAGACTTTCCCTAGGTCGCTCCACCGCGATTGTGGCGGCCTACCGGGCACAAAAACAGGAGCGAGCTATGAGTGAAGGTGAAGCACCCACCATGCAGGAAAAGCTGCTGGATGCGGCCCGTGCGCAGCTTGACCGCGCCGGTGCCGAACAGCTTTCTATGCGCGCGATTGCTCGCTCCCTTGAGCTTTCCCCGGGTGCTCCCTACCGCCACGTACGCTCTCGCGAAGAACTCCTCACCACCCTGGCGGCCGAAGCCTACCGCGACCTGGCCGGGTCAATGCGCCAGGCGGCGGACCAGAAGATGTCGGGGCGGGAACGCTGGGTGGCGGCCTGGCGTGCCGCCCACACCTGGGCCCTTGCTTACCCGAATCGTTTCTCGCTTATTTACGGTGCCAGCGCCATTGATTTTTCCAATCCGGAAATGACCACGGCCGCGGCCCTGCGCGTCCCCCTCGAATTGGCTCGCATCGCGAAAGGTGGGCGCAATAAGGCCCTGACCGGCCCGGAAACCCGCGCGCTCGGTGTGGATTTATGGCGAATTCGCATGACCTTCGGTTCCCTCGATGCGGAGCTGGCCGAGCTCCCGGACGGCCTCATCGTCTCCGTGATCCGCGCGTGGACGGAACTGGTAGGAACCATCACCCTGGAGATGACCGAAAGATACGCCGGCCTGTTCGACGACCACCTCGGCTACCTTGATACGGTCGCCAACCAGTGGGCGGGAACCCTTCAGCTCTAGGTCACCGTGCAGGAAGCCGAAAGGCCCAACTTGAGGCGCCCGGCGAGCTAGCTCTAGGCGAGTGGCAGTCCGGACTCCGCTCCGGTCACGCGCGCGTGCAGCTCGACCACCTCCGCGGCTCGCCCGGTGGGAGCGGGCCCGAACGCAGCAATGAAGCGCGTGGTGGCGTGGCCGGTGCGGGCGGCGTCGTACTGCGTCAACCACCGGAGCATTTCCTCGTGCGCAACCGGATCGCAGAGCGCCGACGACGCATCGTACTCGGGCCAGCGCACGCTGGGCGCCGCGATCCCAACTCGCCAAGGTTTGGCGGTGAGGCGCGCCCGGTACGATTCGTACACCCGGCACAGGCGCATATAGAGCGGGTCGGAACCGAGCTGGTTGAGGATCATCTGCGCTTCCCCGGAGTCCGCGGCAATACCTTCGACCGCCACGATGACGCGGAAACCTTTGAAGGTGCGGTAGACGAAAATCGGCCATGCTGCATTGAGCCGCGCGAAATGTTCAATCCGGTCAAAGGCAATGAGTTCAGCTTCGATCATGTACTGGCGTACCGGCGCCGTTTCGGTGATGAGCCCCGGGATGGAGGCGGGATCGGAGGCGGTGTTCGACACGGTAGTCGATGCCGGTTCCGGTGCGGGATCAAAAGCCGATCCGGCGGGCCGCTCCTGTTTCTGCGCGCCGAACCCGAAAAGTCGAGCGAAGAAACCGGGCTTCTTGGGGGATCCTGCCGCATGTTCCCCGGCTCGCCTACCGGCTCGTTTGCGGCCGCGGGCGCGGGCTGCTTCTTCTAATTCGGGAACGTCCACATCCGCGATGAGGATATCCGACGTATTGAGAACTTCGGCTCCGTAGCGGTTCCGCGTGACCGCACAGGTAGGAGTGCCGTTCTCCGTGCTGAGAACAGAAAGAATCTCTTCGCGCAGCGGGGTGCCCGGATAGTATTCCGCGCGCGCTTGGCGTTCGCGCGGAAAATGACCGAGTTCAGCAATGCGATCAACGAGGCGCTGCAGCCGCACCCTCGCGACTTTTTGCGCTTCTTCTTCCGAATTCGCGGACCAGCCCCATTGCGCCACCGTGGCCGGCCCCGAGGTGGTAGATACCGGGGCGCTCTCCCGCGCCCAGAAGGGATAGATCTTCATGACTCCAGTCTAAAACGCGGGTGGCTCACACTTCGAGAGCGTGGAGCGCACTAGCCCGCGCTTAACCAACCGCACCGGGAACGCCCTCACGTTCGGCCGGCTCTGTAGGCAGCGGGATCGTTTCCGTGGGCGGGGCGGGCATCCGGGTGGGCTGCAGCTCCGGGGGCACGGTCGCGCTCGGTTCAGGCTCCGGCGCCTCGGTGGCCGGCGCGGGCTGCTCGGTAGGCTCCGCGCTCGGTTCGGGCGTCGTCGTTACTTCTTCCACCGGTTCGGGGCGCGTGGGGCGGTAGCTGGGGCGCTTATCCCCAATAAGCTCCGGTTCGGGGAATTTCGGCAAATCCATACCGCCCGTAACGGCCTTCATGAAGTCCACCCACATATCCACCGGGTAGCCGTTCCCGCCGATACCCCACGGGTAAGCACCCCAGCCGCCCAGCGATTCTTCCTCACCGTTCGGCCCGATCTGGAACATATTCACCGTGGTAATAATCTTCGGGTTGTAGCCCACGAACCACGCGGATTTCAAATCCGTGGAAGTCCCGGTTTTCCCGGCCACCTGGAAGCCGAGCCGCCCGGCCCGATCCGCGGTCCCGCGCGGGCCGGTGGGCTCCTGGAGCAGTTCGTTGAGATTATCGGCAACACGCTGGTCGAGCACCCGCTTACCGGCCGTATCCGCGCGGTACACCACGGTTCCCTGCGCGTCACGCACCTCGCTGACCAGGTGGAGGGGCACACTCACCCCGCGGTTGGCGAACCCTGCGAAAGCCTGGGTGAGTTCCTTATTGGTGGGCGAAGCCGAACCGAGCACATTGGTGAGGGAATTATCCAGGCCCGGCGTGGTCTCCGGGATCCCGGCCTCAATCGCGGCGGCGCGGGTATTGCGCGGCCCCACTTCCTCGTTGAGCTGCGCATAGTACGTATTCACCGAGTTCGCGGTAGCTGTGCGCATATTGATATTGCCCATATTGGCGTCGTCGAAATTACTGATCGTGATATCGCCAATTTTTAGTTCCGCGGGGGAATTGTAATAGGTGCCGTCGATGGATTTGCCCTGCTTGAGGGCCGCGAGCGCGCCGAAGGGTTTGAATGTTGATCCGGCCTGAGCGCGATCCTGCGTGACGGTATTGCGCTGGCGTTCCTGATAGTCCGCGCCGGCGTACATCGCGTAAATACCGCCGGTGGAGGGGTCCGCGGAAAGCATGCCCACGTAGTTGTTCTCCGGGCGGTCCTTGGGGAGCGCATTGACGACATCGACCGCGGCCTGCTGCATGGTCGAGTCAAGTGTGGTGACAATCGTATAGCCACCCCGGTTGAGGCTGTCCTCGGTGAACTTTTCCGTGGCGATAAGTTCCTGCTGGGCGGCGGCCAGCAGGTAGCCGTTCGTTCCGCTGAATTGCTTGGCTGCAACATACTCGATGGTCGCGGGCATGGTGGCACCCGCGGCCTGGTCAGCGGTGATATAGCCGTCTTCGAGCATGCGGTTAATGACCCGGTCGAAACGTTGGGCAGCTCGCTCCGGATCAACCGCCGGGTCCCAGGCGGAGGGCGCCGGAATAACCGCGGTGAGGAGCGCGGCCTGGTCCAGGCTCAGCTGCGCGGCGGGAATCCCGAAGTAGTTCTGGGCCGCGCTTTCGATGCCGTAGGCGCCGCGCCCGAAGTAAATCGTATTGAGATAGTTTTCCAGAATGTCCTGCTTGGAGGAATTGCGATCCACCTTGACCGCGAGTACGGCTTCTTTCACTTTGCCGATGTAATCGGTGGTGGTGCCCAGGTAGTAGTTTTCCACGTACTGCTGGGTGAGGGTGGAGCCGCCCTGGCGCGCCCCGCCGCGGATATTATTGACGACGGCGCGCGCAATGCCACCCAGGTCAATCCCGGAATTGGAGTAGAAGGTGCGGTCTTCGGAAGCAACCACCGCATTCCCCACGTAATCCGGTAGGGATTCCAGGGGGACCGGGGTGCGGTTCACCTCGTACATGCTGCCCAATTCGGTGCTGCCATCGCGGTAGTAGAGAGTGGTTTTTTCCGCGGTCGCAATATCATCGGGGCTGGGGACAGGTAGGAAAATGTAGAGGGTCACCAGGGCAACCAGCCCGCCGAAGCCCAGGGTGAAGAACAGCCCGAGCACGAAACGCCACGAGGGAATCCAACGGTGAATCGGCCCCTTACCACGGCGCGGATAATTCCATACGGAGCGCTTGCGGCGCGCGCCAGCGCCCGGTCCGCCCCGGCGCGCTCCGGCACGACCCGCGGGAACTGCGCCGCGCCCAGCTTGCGTGCGCGTGCGCTCCTTCTGTGTCCGACCCGTTCGCGTTCCAGCCATCGTTACTCCCTACCGGCGCGCGGTCGCGCCGCGTATCTAGTCTGCCTCAGGTCACGCGCTCGTGGCTAACCCGCGTGGCCCAAGCTACCCGCAACGCCTGCGACCCGCCGCCCCGCACTGAACCGGAGTTGCGCGGCGCCGCAACCGCAGCTACCCGCGGATCCCTTTCTTACGACGCCGCGAAATCTTCCGCAGGTCCCGCATCTTGGTTCGCACCTCCGAATCCCGCGAGGTGAAATCACGATAAATTTCCCGCACCGGTTCATCAAGATCGTAAACGCCGCGATCGGCGCGCGTTTCCGCATTCGATTCGGGCACGAGGAAAGCCTCCACCCAGCGCGAACGCGAAGAAGAATCCACGAAAATCGCCTTGATAAACAGGGTGAGCGGAACAGCAAGAATAGTTCCGAGTGGCCCGAGCACCACCGCCCAGAACAGCAGCGACAGGAACGTGACGGTAGTGGATAGTCCCACCGCATCTCCCACGATCTTCGGCTGCAGCACGCCCTGAATCGTGACATTAAGGAAGGTGAAAATCACCAGAATCCACAGCGCGGTGGCCGGCCCACTATCCACCAGGCCCATGAGCGCCGGAGGGATCACACCGAGGATGAAACCAATATTCGGGATGTAATTCGTAACAAAGGTCCACAGCGCCCAGGCCAGTGCCAGCGGAATCCCCAGCCACATCATGACGAAATAATTGAGGGTGGATACCAGCAACCCGAAGAGGGTGGCCACCAGCCAGTATTGGCGCACCCGCCCCTCGAAGGAGGCCAGGGCACGGTAGAGATCCGGATCGTGATCGCGCACGATCCGGGCGCGCGCCGGCACGGACAGCGTGTCGATCGTGATGAAGAAAATCGCGAGCGCCAGCACAAACATGAGACTCCCCACGCTCATGAGTGCCCCGGACGCCTGGCTGAGCAGCGAAATAATCGTGTCCATATTGAGCACGTCAGCCAGGCGCTGGCTGAGCTGATCGGTGCTGAGCCCCAGGCTTTCCAGCCAGGTCATGGTGTCCTGGAAGAGCTTGGTGAATTTATCTTCGTAGCTCATGAGGGTGCGTGGCAGCCCGGCCAGGGACCACGCCGTCAAACCCACCACCGCGAGGAGCACCACCACAATAATGGAGACGGTCAGCGTTCCGGACAGCCACCGCGGCACGCGGTGGCGCAGCAGCAGGCGGTGTATCGGGCGCACCGTCAGCACCAGGGTGAGGGCCAGGAACACCGGCCCCACAAAATCGTGAATGAGGTAGAGACCCACGCAGACGATGGTGAGGAGCGCCGCCGCGTGCAGCAGCTTCACCCCGAAATCCCCGCCGCTACTCCCGTCCGCGCCGCGGCCGGCCTCCGAGTTCCCGGAGCCGCTTTGTTCACCGCTGCCGGAATTCTCCGCATCGCCTGCCCGTACTAAGGTCGACGACGCTGCCCCTCCGGCGCTCTCCTCACCGCCACTATCGCTACCCGCCCGGGAGCCAGCAACCTGGGTGGGCAGGGTGTTAATAGCCTGAGCGATACGATCACGTGGAATATCACCTGGTCGAGTGGCGGCCATAGGATCCTCCGTCCTGGTGGGAGTCCCGGTGGCGGATGCGCGCCGGGTCATTTACTTCTTATCTTGCCAGTTTTCCGCGCCCCGCACGGAGGTCCCGCGCCCCCAGAAAAGTACCGCGCGGGCCGCGGTGGCGTCGTCGTACCGAAAATGTGGCGCCCAGGGTGGAACCGCCGCGGTGCAGCCGAAGCGCTCCGGCTAGAGCTCGACCGGGGTGGGCCGCCCGCCGCTGGAACGCATGAACAGCGCGTAAGAGCCGGCCACGCACCAGACCATGACGATGAGGGCGAGCTGCACCTCGCGCGACCACCCCATGGTCGGCAATACAAGGATCGCCACCCCGGCCGCAATGCATTCGGAAATATTGAACAGGACATCGTAAATGGAGAAAGCGCGGCCGCGGAAAGCATCCGCGGTATCGGATTGCACGATGGTATCGACGGCGATTTTGGCGCCCTGCACCCCGATCCCGAAAATAAACAGCCCGACCATCACCCAGGTCAGGTTCGTGGTGACCGCGATGATCGCCTGCCCGGCGGTGCCGCCCACCAAGGCGCACACCACCCACCAGCTTGGGCTCATGCGTTCGTGGGCGAGGGGCGTGAGGATAATCGACATCCCGTGCCCCAGCACCATCATGCCCAGCAGCATGCCGAAGTAGGCGATGCCGGCATCGGCATTGGCCGGGTCGGCGTAGAGATTACGGCCGGCCAGCACGATGGTGATGAACTGCATTCCGTAAACGAAACGGTGCAGGGACATGGTGGCAAGAGCCGCGGCCGGGGTGCGCCGGGCAATAAGGTAGCGCAGCGCCGCCACCAGGTCACGCGCCGCCGCCACAAGTGCGGTGCCGAAAGAACCGCGCGGGCGGGTGTGTGGACCCAGCTCATCGCGCCCCAGCAGACTCGCTACCCCCGATCCGCCCAGGTAGAGCACCAGTGCGCACACCAGCGCCCCCACTTTTTGCATCGCTTCCCCGGGTAGCGCCAAACGCAGGAAGAACGCCAGAATCGCGCCCAGCGCGGTAGAGGCACCCCCGAGGGTCGGCACCAGGGAATTCGCCACGAGGAGCCGCTCGCGCGATTCCACCACGTTCGGCAGCCCCGCGCTCATGCACGCCAGCAGAATCCGGTTGAGCCCGAGGGTGACAAGAGCTAGCACATAGGTGAGCCACACGATATTGGCCAGGGTGGTGACCACCAGCGCCACCGTGAGCCCAGCCCGGATCTGGTTGCCGTACACCAGGATCTGACGGCGGCGCCACCGATCAATAAAAGGGCCGGTAAAAGGCCCGACCAGGGAGAAAGGCAACAGTAGCACCACGAGGGAGAGCGCCACCCCGTGCACATCCGCGCTCGCGGCCGGGTTGAAGAAGAAGAGCGAGGCCAAGCCGATTTGGAACATGCCGTCCCCGCATTGGGTGACGAGCCGAACCGAGAGCAGTTTGAGAAATCCCCGCGAACGGGCCAGGGAGCGCAGATCGCCAACGAGTTTCACTGAGCGTCCCACCATTCCAGCAGGCGCTTTTCGGCTTCCTCCACGCCCAGCGGGCCTTCGTCCAGGCGTAGGGAGAGCAGGTACTGGCGGGCTTTGCCCACCTGCGGGCCCGGCTGGAGGCCCAGCAATTCCATAATGCGGGTACCGTCAATATCGGGGCGCACCGCTTCGAGTTCCTCGCGTTCACGCAGCTCAATAATGCGGCGTTCCAGTTCGTCATTCGCGGCGTACAGGCGCGCCACCCGGCGCCGATTCTGGGAGGTGATATCGGCGCGGATAAGGCGCAGCAGGCGCGGGAGGAGCTCCCCGGCATCGCGCACGAAACGCCGCACCGCGCTATCGGTCCAGTCGTGTTCGCCAAATCCGAAAGCCCGCAGGTGCAGCTCGACGAGGCGCGCCACGCTTTTCGTCGTCGTTTTATCAAAACGCAGTTCACGCATGCGCGCACGGGTCATTTTCGCGCCCACCACATCGTGGTGGCGGAAAGTCACCGAGCCGTCACGTTCGAAACGGCGGGTGGCCGGCTTGCCAATATCGTGGAAAAGCGCGGCCAGGCGCAGGATGAGATCGGGACCGGGCACTTCCTCGTCTTCCAAGGCGATGGCGTTATCCACCACCTGGAGGGTGTGCTGGTACACGTCCTTGTGGCGGTGCTGGGCGTCCACGGTATCGGTAAGCGCGGCGATTTCGGGAAGCACGCGCTCGGCCACCCCGGTGTGCACAAGGAGCTCAATACCGCGGCGCGGGGCCGGAGCTGTCATGAGGCGCTCCACTTCGGCGCGGATGCGTTCCTGGGAGACAATCTCGAGGCGCTCGGCGTAATCTTCCATCGCCCGCATAACATCCGGAGCCACATCGAAACGCAGCTGCGCCGCGAAGCGCGCGGCCCGCATAATCCGCAGCGGATCATCATCGAAGGACTGCGCGGCCGTGACGGGGGTGCGCAGCTGTCCGGCGAGGAGGTCGGCCACCCCGCCACAGGGATCCACCAGTTCCAGGCTGGGCAGCCGCACCGCCATCGCATTGACGGTGAAATCGCGCCGGGTGAGATCACCTTCGAGGTTGTCACCGAAATCCACATCGGGTTTGCGCGAACCGATGGTGTACGTATCGGAGCGGTACGTTGTTACTTCGACGACGACGTCACCGCGCCGCGCCCCCACCGTGCCAAATTCACGCCCGATATCCCAGGTGGTTCCCCACTGGGCCAGCAGTTTTTCGGTGGTTTCCGGGCGCGCCGAGGTTGTCAAATCGAAGTCATGAATGGGGGCACCGAGGAAAGCGTCACGAACCGGGCCGCCCACGAGGGCCAATTCTTCGCCGTGATCTGAGAAGATAGAAGCTAGTTGCAAGATGTCGTCCGGGAGATTCGCCAGGGCGCGCTGGCCTGCCAGGAGCAGGAGAGCGCGGCGCTGGCCCGGAGGCATATCGTCCGTTGTTGGAGTCTTCGGAGTCTGTTGAGAAGTGGTCACCCTTAAAGGTTGCCACATCCGGGGGCTCTGACCGTTAGTTGTAGTGTTAGAGGTATGTCGAAGTCAGCACCGTTGCCCTCCAAGTTCGGGGGCCGTAGATCCTGGAGGCGCGCCGCTGCCGTGCACCAGGCCTCTGCGCGGCGCCATTCACTTCCGGTGGTGAACGAAACGAGTGCGGGGGGAATTGTGATCGGGGTGCGCGGCGGGAAGGCCTATGTGGCCGTTATTGCGCGGCGCAACCGCGGCGGGCGGCTGGAGTGGTGCCTCCCCAAGGGGCACCTGGAAGGTAATGAAACGCCCGAAGAAGCCGCCGTGCGGGAAATTGCGGAGGAAACCGGGATTACCGGGCGGGTGCTCATGCATTTAGCCACCATTGATTACTGGTTCTCCGGCACCAACCATCGCGTCCATAAAGTTGTCCACCACTTTTTATTGGAGGGGATCACCGGGCATATCACCGTTGATAACGACCCGGATCACGAAGCCGAAAAAGCCGAGTGGGTGCGCCTTGATCGGGTGGCATCCCGGCTCGCCTACCCCAATGAACGCCGTATCGTGGCCTCGGCCCGCGCGATTCTCGCGGGGGAGGAATGATGTGGCGGGGTGCGCTTGCCGGGGCTGTGGCTGCCTGGGTGCCGCTGAGCGCTTGGGTGCCGCTAGGCGCGCAAGCCCTGCCCGCGCAGGTTCTACCCGCGCGCCCGGCGGCCGCGCCCAGCGTGGACATCGTGGACGTAGGCGCCCCGGTTCTCGGTAAGGATGCCACCCTCACGCTCACCGCTACCGTGACGAATTCCACCACGGAAACCCGTCATCTCAATTCGGTCTCGCTCTATATCCAGCGCTATGTACCCTCCTCGCGCAGCGCGGTGCTGAGCTTCATGCGCGCGGAGCCCGCCGGCCTGGCCCTCTACGACACCCTCACCCCCGATGCGGATCTTGCACCCGGAACCTCCACCCGCGTCACCTTTTCTGTTCCCCGGGAGCGGATTCCCGCCGAGTGGGGGCCGCGCGGGGTCCAGGTGAGTGCCGTGGTGGATGGGGAAACGGCAACGGACCGTAGTTTTATTGTCACCGCTCCCGGCGACGACGCCGCGCCTGTCCCCATCAGTGCAATTGTGCCGGTCACGCGCTCCCTGAGCGATGTGAGCAGAACCCCGGCCCTCGAGGAGCAGGTCTACGCCAGTCTCACCGCACCCGCGCCCGGGGCCAGCCCGCAACCGCAGCCCTCGGCACCGGTGCCCTCAGCTCCGGCCGGCGCGGCCACTCCTTCGCCCACCGCACCTTCCGCCACCTCGGGAAGCCTCGCCGTACCGAGTGTCACCTCAGCTTCCGACCCGGCCGCGAGCGCCGCGTCATCCGCGCCGGCGGCATCCCAGGGGGCGAGTGCCCCGGCTGCGCCGTCGGCCCCGGGCACCGCACCTAGTTCTTCACCAACGGCTTCGGCTCCAAGTTCCGCATCGCAGGCCGAGCGGCTACCCCACCGCTTGAGCACCCTGGAGTATTTTGCCCACCCTGGTGTGAGTGCCGCCGTCGATCCGCTTCTTATCGGGGGCGATCCGGAGCGGGCCGCGCTGCGCAATTTTGAATCTGCGGCCGGGACCAGCGTGTTCTTCGGTTTGGGCGCGGACGTGGATGCCGCGGCGCTCACCCATGCCGGGCGTGCGGATAAGCTCGCCCTGGCACGGCAAGACGCGGTGCAGGCGGCACAGGCTTCCGGCTTCGCGGCGCGTTCGGATATTGCGGTGACAGCGCTGGGTGCGGACCGGGCCACCGCGCGGGCGCTGCGCGATGCGGGAGTCGCGGCGCTCATCACCACCGATGTGGATGCGACGCACGCCTCCTGGCTCAGCCCGAGCGGGCGGGTGAATATTCCGCTCGATGCCGAGGGGAATAAAACGTGTTCTTTGAGCGAAACTCGCGGTGCCGGCGCGGAAGCCGCGGGCCTTGCGGATGCGGATTCCGGAACCGCCACAAACGAAGCGGCGGATTCGGGTGAAATTGCAACGGGTCCGGATGAAGCCGCGGCACTGCGTGCGGACGGCGTGCTCTCCGCCCTGGTGCAGGGATATCTGCCCAGCTCAGATGAGGCAAATGTACTAGCCTCCGGAGGTGGGGAAGGTTTGCCGGAAGCCGCCGGGAGCCGCCTCTCCGCCATTGATGCCCGCCAAACGGCCCTCGCGCTCTCGGCAGCAACCTACCGGGAACTACCCGCCGCACCGCGCGCCCAAGTGGTGCTGGTGGACCGGCCTGAAAGTGCTGCGCTGGCGCGAGCCGGTGCTTTGCCGGATCGCGATATCGGGGCCGCGCTCGGGGCGCTCACAAGCGCACCGTGGTTAGCGCCCACCGCGGCCGGTGATCTTCTTGAGAAACCGGCGGCCGGGTGCGCCCAGCTTCCCGAGGAGCGCGTGCTGCCCGGGGAGATTTCCGCGACGCAGCTGGCCCGGGGTGATGCGCACGTCACCACAATTTCCACCACGGCCGCTCTTACTCCGCGACCCGCAGATATCACCGGGCCGGTCACCCATCACGCCGCGCAACTGGCCGGGGTGGCGCTACGCGACCACCACGAGCAACGCGAGGAACTTGCCGCGCAGCTCGCCCAGCTGGCCGAGGAGATGGCCGGTGCCGTCACGGTCCAGCCCTCCTCCACGATCAATATCATTTCGGAAAGCGCGGATCTGCCCGTGCACGTGCATAATTCCCTTCCCGTTCCGGTGGGCGCGGTGGTGGAATTGCGCGCCGAAGATTTCCGCATCGTGCCCTCCGATCCCGTTGCGGCAACGATTCCGCCCGCTGCCTCGGTGACGGTGGCGGTGCCGGTACAGGCTTCCGGCTCGGGGAATGTCACGGTGACGGCCGCGGTGACCGATCCGGTGGGTACGCCGATCGGCGCGGTGCAGGATATTAATGTGCGGGTGCGCGCCGGGTGGGAAACCACGGGGACGTATATTATTGGCGCGCTGCTCGCGGTGCTCCTGCTCGGTGGGATCGCGCGCAGCCTGCGCAGCGGGCGGCGGTCGGGCGGCGTCGATCCTGAAAAACATCTCCACAATTTACGTGAGGCTAGCGCGGCGGAAGAAGCCGGGCCGCGCGCCGTCGATAAACTGCGCGAGGAACACGAAATACCATAGGAGTAATGTGGCCGCGAGGCACGGCAAGGAGGAACTGTGAGCGCCATCGGAACCAGGGGCATGACTCTCGCCGGTCGCTACCGCCTGGAGAATTTGTACGAGGAGCAACTCGATATTGCGGGTACCGAGCAGTGGTACGCCGTGGATGATGCGCTTGGCACCGCGGTGCGGGTACTGCTCATCGGGGATATTCCCACGCGTGCGGATGCGCTGGATGCGGCACGGCGCACCGGGCTGCTCGACGACGCGCATATTGTGCGCACGCTTTCCGTCGGCGAAAATTTCGTGGTGAGCGAGATCCCGCTGGGCACTTCGCTCACCGGCTATGTGCACGGGGAAGGTTTCGCGCCCGAGCAAGGCAAGGCAGTGGTGTGTGAACTCGCCGCGATTCTCACCCAGGTTTCCGGGCGCGGTATGCGGCATTTACGCATCACGCCTTCGCGGGTGCGGGTGGGCGATGCCGGGGATGTGTACCTGGACGGCATCGGTATTGACGCTGCTCTGGCCGGTGCGCGCACGGATGAATACGATCCGGCCAGTCTCAATAACGCCGAGGCCGCTGACCTGGTGCTGTTCTTGGCAACTTTGCTCGAAGGCACGCAGGCGGACGAAACGACGCTCGAGGCGCTGGCGCGCGATGATTCGCTGCCCGAGGATATCCGAGAAGTGTTCCGGCGCACCCTTTCCCCCGAACGCCTGCTTTCCCCCGGGGAAGTACTGCGCAGCCTCGTCCCGTTCAACCGGCCTGACCTGCGTGAATTCCCCACTCCGGTGCTAGTGGCGCCGCAGCTTCCCGGCGGCGGGGATTCCCGTTTCGGTTTCGATCCGCTGGGCGGGCATGTCCGCGGGGGCGCGATTGGCCGCGTCACCTTGGGCTCCAGTCACGTTTCCTTCGGCGCCGCTGATT
The DNA here is from genome assembly GCF_051265215.1 of Actinotignum stranguriae. Lineage (NCBI taxonomy): Bacteria > Bacillati > Actinomycetota > Actinomycetes > Actinomycetales > Actinomycetaceae > Actinotignum > Actinotignum stranguriae. Next base: position 30,501 of record NZ_JBOZCJ010000004.1, on the reverse strand, counting down.
CTGAGCACGACGACGCCGCAGCTGCCACCGGTGCATCTGACGTGGCAGGTAACTTCGGCGCCAGTGACTTCAGCGAGCCGTCCGCGACCGATATCGTTCCCGGAATTGACGAAAGCGTGCACGCCGGAGAAGAAGCACCAGAAAACAAGGACGTTTCAGCCGGCGATCTTTCTGAAACTGATGATCGGTCCGACGATACTGGTGAGCCAGCCGAAACCGGCGAACCAACCGAAGCTAATGAGACTCCCGTTGCTCCCTCTGCCGCATCGGCTTCTTCCGCTATCGGAGCCCAGGAATTGGACCCCGAGGGCGTTTCCGGGGCGAATTTCGAGGGTGATATCGATACCGAATTAGGTATTACCGCAGCTCCGGAAGTAGAACTCCACCCGCAGTGGGTATCACCGGAAGAATTCCGCGACGAAGAAACCGAGGTAAACACTGCTTACCATAACCGGGGCGAAACGCAAACTGAGGTAACTCCCGCAGTCCACAGCGATAGCCACAGTGGTCACGATGGCGCTGGCGGCGGCGCTCAGGATGCTGCAACACCGCGATTCCAACCGCATTTCCCCTCGTTACGCGAAGCGGAACGTGAGCTGGAAGAATGGGAGCGCGAGGCTGCGGAACACGAAGCTGCCGAACGGGCCCGTGCTGAGCGCGAAGCCGCACAATATGAACACGCAGAAAGTGAAGCCGCTGCCCAGGAACGCGATCATGATGCCGCACCCACGGTTTCCTTAAACAGTGTTCACAGTGCAGCGAGCCCGCAGCGTCGTTCCATTATGAGCGCTGGCGACGCCGACGAAACCGGAGCATTCCAGGGGACCGATATATCCCCGAGACGTCCAGCGGCAACCACACCCGCAGCCGCGGCCGCCGCAACCACCCGAGCAGCATCCGCTACCTCTCATCACTCTGCCCCGGCCGCGCCCCGTATTCACCCGATTTCCGAGGCCGCGCGCGCGAGCGGAGCGCCGGCAAAAGTTGCCGCCCGCACCCGCGGAGATCGCAAGCCGGCCACCCGGCCACCCGCTCCTTCGCGGCCGATTATCACCGACGAGGAAAATGGGCGGGATCTCGGATCGCGTATCTTCGACTCCTCCAAGCTCATCGTTGCGGGCGCCATTGCCCTGGTCGCAGTGGCTTTGTACTTTGCTGTGACCACTTTCTTCCGGCCCATGGACGTGTCCACCCGGCCGCCGGTTATTTCTGCCGCGCCCACGGCTTCGGCCAATCCGCAGGCTTCGGAAGGTCAGGGTGCCCAGCCGAGTGCGGGCGCCACGCCCAGCTCCACAACGCCGCAGATTATTTCAGCGAATCTTCTTAACCCGCAGAAGAGTGAAGCTGACGAAGACTACCCGCAGACGCTTCCACTCGCCATCGATAAGAATCCGGCGACGGAATGGGCCAGCTGGGAATACCTGCGAAATCCAAAATTTGGCTTGCTCAAAGAGGGGATGGGGATAGAGCTGCGGCTGGCGAAGCCGTCCACCGTCAAGGAAGTTACTTTACAGCTGAGCGGCCAGGGTGGACACGTACAGTGGCGTGATACCACCGCGGATCAGCCCAGCGGCGGCACCGTTGTGAACGAAGGCCCCATGAGCGCGAAAACAACACTTACTGCACCGACGCCGGTAAACAGTGATCACGTGGTGCTGTGGTTCACGGAGCTGCCCAAGAATGCAGCGGGGCAGTTCAAGCTGCAGATTTCCGAAATCACCGTGAAGTAAGCGGTGTTTACAGTCGGTGTTTACAACCGGTTGGGAATAGCTGCACATCCCGGGACGTTGTACCCAATGATGTGCCCGATGGGAGCGGTGTGCTCGCGCAACGCGGCACAATCACTCGTAAAAACACAGGAGAAATATGACCGAGAGCGATATTCGTGACGTCATCATCGTCGGATCCGGACCGGCGGGCTGGACCGCTGCGCTGTACACCGCACGCGCGGGCCTCAAGCCGCTGGTAATCGGCGGTGCCATTGATGCCGGCGGCGCACTTATGACCACCACCGAGGTGGAAAACTACCCGGGTTTCCCGGATGGAATCTTCGGCCCTGACCTTATGGCTAATATGCAGCAGCAGGCCGAAAAATTCGGTGCCGAAATGGAGTACGACGACGCCCTCTCCATGGACCTGAGCGGCGATGTCAAGATCGTGCGAACTGAGGAATCCGAATTCCGGGCCCGTACGGTTATCCTGGCCCTCGGATCGGCCTACAAGAAGCTCGGTCTGGATGGCGAGACCATGTTCGCCTCCCGCGGGGTTTCCTATTGCGCCACCTGTGATGGCTTCTTCTTCAAAGACCAGGAAATTGCCGTGGTAGGCGGCGGGGATAGCGCCGTGACGGATGCTCTTTTCCTTACCCGCTTCGCCACCAAGGTGCATGTGATCCACCGGCGCGACGAGCTGCGCGCCTCGAAGATTATGGCGGACCGCCTCCTGGCCAACCCCAAGATCGTGATGCACTGGAATAGTGAAGTCACGGATATTCGTGGGGAAGACGGCGGGTCCATGAACGCTATTACTCTCCACAACAACGTGACCGGAGAAGATTCGAATCTCGATGTGACCGGCCTTTTCGTGGCCATCGGTCATCTTCCGCGTACGAAAATTCTCGATGGGCAGCTTAAATTGGACGACGACGGCTATATCGTCGTCAACCACCCGCACACCGAAACCTCGGTTCCCGGAGTTTTCGCCTGCGGGGATGTCGTGGATCGGTACTACCGCCAGGCTATTTCCGCAGCCGGCACCGGGTGCCGGGCGGCTCTCGATGCGGAACGCTACCTCGAAAACCTCGCGGCCCAGCAGGCTGCCGCAGGTGGGAGCGCGGCGTAACTCTTGTGATGGGAGCGCTACGGGACTCCCGTGGTGAGAATTCCGCGTAATCCAGGGCGGGTACCGCTTATTTCTTTATTTCGAACCGGCGAGGTGGATTTCTGATCTGCCTCGCCGGTTCGCGTTTAGAATGGTGGAGCTAGAGTTTCTACCCGCTAGGCCGGAAGGAGGAACCGTGCCCGGGTATCGACCTGAGGTTCCTACGTTGCTGCTCTACACGGCTTCGTGGGTTCCCTATGATCGGCCAATGCGCGTGATTTTCGAGGAGAGCGTCGTCGACCTTCATCGTTTCATACCGGACGTAAGCTTCGACGCGTGGTGCGTCAACCTGGATATTCTTACCCAGCCACCCGTGGGCCCGCGGCGCGGTTACGAAACCGCTGCTGCCGGAGCTGATCCCGATAGCCAGTACGTGCTACCAGGTGGCGCTCCGGAGCATCAGATCGATTTTTCTGAGCTCTCCGCGCAAGTAACCCACGCAATCCAGCACGCCCTGGGTTATGGAGGTATTGATCCCGCCGAAGGTGAGCCTGTGAGTAGTTGCCCCGCGAATGCCGGTTCCGCGAATGCCGGTTCCGCCGATACTCGCGCGTCGAATCCGTGGGACGACGTCGCTGCTTTTATTCCGCGGCTCGAATGTCTGCCGACCCTGCTTCTTGTGCACCAGGGCAAGGAATATGCGCGCTTTGCGGGGCTTGTACCTAAACTTGAGATCCGCGCTGAACTTCTGGCACAACTCCCGGGCCTCGGGGACTCGTGAAACTCGCCAAACTCGCGGGATCCGAATAAGCGCGGTGCTGACAGGCACCTTTCTTTGCGGGTACGCTACTACCCCATAGGGCTCACACGCCCGGACTGCGGTAGCTCCGCGGTAATCCCGCGATGATCCCCGCAATGGCCTCGCGATTGAGTGATGCGTGAAGCACACCGGCGGACATTGTTTTATCGCGGCCCCGAGCGTGGCACACTTAGTGTGTTAAAAGAGAAGGAGAACGTATGGGCGAGCAGCACGCCGGTCCCGGATTTACCAGACTTGATCCATGGTACAATGTCTATGCTGATCGAGCTTTAGGAATGAAGCAATCTGAGGTTCGTCAGCTTTTCGCGGTTGCAAATCGCCCAGAAGTTGTGTCTCTCGCAGGGGGAATGCCTAATATTAGCGGGCTACCTTTAGACTTCCTCGCGGAAATGACCGCACGGCTCATCCGTAATAACGGGGCTAAAATGCTACAGTACGGCGGCGGCCAGGGCACCGAAGAACTGCGTGAAATGATCGTGGAGGTTATGCGACCCGAAGGTATTCGCGCCCACCCGGACGACATTAATATTACGACCGGCAGCCAGCAGGCCCTCGATCTTGTTTCCCAAATCTTCATTAACCCGGGTGATGTTGTTATTGCCGAAGCGCCTTCTTATGTTGGGGCCTTGGGAACTTTCCGTGCGTACCAAGCGCATGTGGTGCACGTAGACATGGATGCCAATGGCCTGATTCCCGAGCAGCTTGAGGAAACAATCAAGGATCTGGAGGCCGTCGGAAAGCCAATTAAGTTCCTGTACACCATTCCTAATTTCCATAATCCTGCCGGTGTGAGTCAATCTGAGGAACGCCGCCGGCGTATTGCCGAAATCTGCGATAAGCACCATGTTCTTATCGTGGAAGATAATCCCTATGGTCTGCTTGGCTTTGACGGTGATCCCATTCCTGCCATCCAAACCTTCAACCCGGATGGTGTTGTGTACCTGGGATCTTTCTCCAAGACCTTCGCACCGGGGTTCCGGGTGGGCTGGGCGCTGGCACCGGCTGCGCTGAGTGCGCGTCTTACCCTCGCCGCGGAAAATGCGATCCTGTGCCCGACCACTTTTGGTCAGCTCGCTATCGCGGAGTATCTGCGTACCTATGATTGGTACCAACAGGTCAAGGAATACCGCGGTATGTACGCCGAGCGGGGCCAGGCCATGCAGGCTGCGCTCGAGAAATACATGCCCATGTGCACCTGGAATAAGCCGCGCGGTGGCTTCTATACCTGGGTCAAATTACCCGGCGGCCTGAACGCGCATGAAATGCTTCCCCGCGCTGTGAAGAACCTCGTGGCGTACGTTTCCGGAACTGCCTTCTTCGCCGACGGCCAGGGTAATGACCATATGCGCCTGTCTTTCTGCTACCCCACCCCGGAACGCATTACCGAGGGCGTGCGCAGGCTTGGCGAAGTTATTAGCCAAGAAAATGATCTAGTCCAAATGTTCGGCGTGGATGATTCCTCGCCACAGGCAACGAAGTAATTCGATTGCTATCGGTTCTCATCACTGATGAGTAGAGTGAAGTCCGGAGGGAAAATGGACAATATTCTGACCGTTGCTATTCTTGCCGGTGGTCTCACGCACGAACGCGATGTATCGCTGAGTTCGGGGCGTCGGGTCGCCACGCTCCTGCGGGAAGCGGGCGCGCAGGTCAAGGTTCTCGATGTTGATGCAACCTTGCTCCAGCGCCTCAACTCCATGAATCCTACGGTGGTCTGGCCCTTGGTGCACGGCGCAACCGGAGAAGATGGAGCTCTTCAAGATCTGCTTTCTCTCAGCGGGTACCGTTTTGTAGGGTCGACGGCGAACGCCGCCCGTATCGCCTCTAATAAAACGGTCGCACAATCGCTTTTGCGCCACGCCGGGCTTGCTGTTCCCTGGTCGGTTAGCTTCCCGGAAGCTCTTTTCCGTGAAGTCGGGGTCGCGCCTATTCTTGATCTGCTTGGGGAACGCTATGAGTTCCCGCTGGTGGTGAAGCCGAATTTGGGCGGATCAGCGCTGGGAGTAACTATCGTTGATAAGCCGGGGGACCTCCCCCGGGCAATGGTCGATTGCTTCGCTTACGGGGAAGAAGCGCATGTCGAAACCTTTATCGACGGAACTGAGGTTTCTGTTTCGATTATTGATGGAGCCGATGGACCTATCGCGCTTCCTCCGGTCGAAATTGAAACCGATGGGCCGTATGATTACGACGCGCGCTACTTCGCCGGTCGTGCTAAGTACTATGTACCGGCTCGTCTTTCTGATGAGGAAAAGACTCGGGTTGCCGAGGCCGCACTCACAGCACATACCACTCTTCGACTTCGCGATGTGTCCCGAATCGACCTGATCCTGAAAGATGGTACTCCATACGTCATCGATGTTAATATTGCACCGGGAATGACGGAGACGTCGCTACTTCCCCAAGCCGTCGAAGCATATGCACGGGAAAATGGGACCAGCCCCGAATCGCTTTACCTGCAAATTCTGCACCGCGCAGCAAATCGAGACACCAGCGAACCGGAGGATCTCCCCGATATGGCGAAGTAGCGCGCATAGCAACTTCAGGAGAATCCCCAAGCAGCGGGCAATGTTTCACGTGAAACATTGCCCGCTTTTGTTTCTTAGATCAAGAAGAATCCTAGACCAAGGCTCGTACACGCCAAAATTTCGGTTTCAGTAAACGGTCTAGCCATACACATCTGGACTTCTTTCCAACCGTTGAAACTAGCCTATTTTTATACCGCCGTTCTGAAACAGCTTTCGACAGTTGATTGTGGGCTACTTTCTTACCGTCACTAACACCTAGCTTACCTTTGACACATATGTTTCACGTGAAACATTCGAGAGCGGCCTTCTCCCGCCTCCGTATTCGCGGTTGAGCTACTTCTCAACCATTATTCACAGTATCTGCACTATATAAAACCCCGACGAAATAACGAAACGGGGCAATGTTTCACGTGAAACACTGCCCCGCAACACGAAGGACCAACGATCTACTACTAACTATCTTCCCCTTAGGGAATCTCTACGCCTGTAACATCCGGTGCGAGCACGCTCAGAATGCGATTGAGATCCTCGAGTGAACCGAAGTCGATGCGCATAGTTCCCTTTGTACGGCCCATATCCACTTTGACGCGAGTATTGAGCCGGTCTCCGAGTTGCGTTGCTACCGAACTCAGTTCGTTTTCATAACGCTTGACCCGGACTCGACGCACGGAAGCCTGGGTGGACTCATCCCCAAGTGCAACGATCTCTTCAACCGCCCGAACAGACAATCCTTCTGCCACAATCCGCTGCGCGAGATGTTCCATCGCCCCTGCGTCCGCAAGACCGAGAAGCGCACGCGCGTGCCCAGATGAGAGCACACCCGCTGCCACTCTACGCTGCACCAAAGCGGGGAGCTTCAGAAGTCGTAGCGTATTGGTGATCTGTGGCCGTGAGCGTGCAATCCTCTTCGCAAGCTCATCTTGGGTGCATTGGAAGTCCTCGAGTAGTTGCTGATACGCAGCTGCTTCTTCCAGGGGATTAAGATCCGCGCGATGTAAATTCTCCAGAAGTGCATCGCGGAGCAGGTCTTCATCGGAGGTGCGCCGAATAATTGCCGGAATATGAGTCAAACCAGCCCGCTGGGTTGCTCGCCAGCGCCGCTCGCCCATGATGAGTTCGTAACGTGCCTCGGGGTGATCTTCCACAGGCTTACGGAGCGGACGAATAACAATAGGTTGGAGAACTCCCACTTCCTTAATTGACTGTGAGAGTTCCTCTAAATCGTCATCGTCGAAATTGGTACGGGGCTGGGCCCGATTGGGGATAATGACACTCACGTCGATCTCGCCGTAGGTGGCACCCGGAACTGCAACAAGATCATCGTCCGATGTTTCACGTGAAACATTGCTGGCCTTAACACCTGCCCCTGCGGTTTCGACACCTTCCACAGTTCCCACAGCTTGCGCGGTTGCTAGATCCTTTGATTCTGCAACAACGCTCTTGGCTTCGACCGCTCCGTTAATGACCTCAGATTTCTTGCCGGACACCTTCTTTTTAGGCGCAGCGGCCGACAGCTTCGAAGCCGTACGCTGCGAACCGCCCAATGTTTCACGTGAAACATTTTCGCTTACCGGACCATATCCAAGGTCGAGGGGATTAGCATCATCCTGCTGATGATCTTCGTACTGCCGTGAGCCCGCAGCTTCCGGCGACCCCGAGTCCTTCTTCTTCACCGTACCGAAAAAGATATCGATAGGGCTCTCGGTATTCTCTGCCTGTTCCGGTGGAATAAGGGCCCCGAGTCCACTACCTAAACCACGCCGTTTGCGAGTTGCCACGATGGCTCCTAACTATGAGAGAGCTGAAAATTCTTTTGCTGCTGCAAGATACGCAATAGCCGCCCGATTCCGGGGATCATGGGTGAGCACACTCTTCCCGAAAGACGGCGCTTCCGCAGCGGCCACTGATCGAGGAATCTCCGTATGAAGTACCCGATCACCGAAGTGTGAACGCACTTCCTCCGATACATCTTTCGCGAGATTTGTACGGGTATCCACCATCGTCACAATAAAAGCAGAGATATGCAGCTTTTCATTCCGGGACGAGCGCACGTCTTCAACCGTCTGTACCAATTGCGCCACACCCTGCAGGGCATAAAACTCCGCCTGAATCGGGACCAGAACCTCATCAGCAGCCACCAGCGCACTCACCGGCAACAGCGCCATACTCGGCGGGCAATCAATAAAGACGAAGTCAAAAGCTTTGCCCTGCGCTGCGAAACTAGCTACCGTTTCCCGAATTGCGTCCCGCAAAATAGAATAACGCCCCGGCACCTGACCTAATTCAAAATCAACAGCCGCCAAGGTGATGCTCGAGGGTGCCACGTAGAGATTCGGAATATCCTCGAGCTGAATAAGAACATCCTCCAGCCGCGCTTCGCCCTTAAAAACTTCGTAAACGTCAGTGCGTTCTTCCCGTGGGCTAATACCCAAGCCGGTCGAAGCATTCCCCTGCGCATCCGCATCAACCAGCAAGACCCGCATACCATTAAGAGCGAGGGCAGCCGCCATATTCACAGCAGTGGTGGTTTTACCGACACCACCCTTTTGATTCGTCACCGCAACAACGCGAGTGTGCTCCGGCTTCTGGAACTTACTCGCTTTTACCTTCTTGAGGCGCTTAAAATCCTCCCGAAGTTCGCGGGCAATCGGAGTGTCCCGATCCTGTGGTGCAGGCGAAGGTGCCGAACTCGGCGCAGCACGACGTCCAACTTTTTTGCGGGGATCACTCATAAATAACGCCCTCCTTACTTCAGAATATTCTAGCCGGTATTAGGGCGTCTCTGTGCCGCCGTCATCTGCGTCACGTACGTTATCCACAACAACTACATACCACGAACATATGTTCGATACACCCGGCGAAACCGACACGCGTTCCCCTCGTTACTTGGCCACACGCCTAAGTGGTGAAGCGCGCTACCGTAGCTACCTACGACGCCTTTTTAACCACTTCTACTACCCGAGTAGCCTCGTCCGTCCCGAAGGGAACTACCGCATGAACCGCAACGTCCACAGCTCCGTAACGCTGCAATTGCGCTGCGGCGTCGTCAATTTCCTGGGCAGCACGCTCGCCCTTGAGGGCCACCAAACGGCCTCCCGGTTTAACCAGCGGCATCGTCCACGGCAGTAGTTTTTTGAGAGCCGCCACCGCCCGGGCAGTCACGATATCCGCAGTGAAACGGCCTTTGAGCTGTTCAGCACGGGCGGTCCGCACCTTCACGTTCCGCAAACCTAATTCGCTCACCACGTAGCGTAGCCATTCGGTTCGCCGCTCCATAGATTCGATGAGGGTCACGGTGACATCTGGACGCACAATTGCCAGCACAATTCCGGGGAAACCAGCCCCCGAACCCACATCACCCACCGTAGCATTCGCGGGGATGAATTCCTCAATAGCTAGCGAATTGAGAAGGTGCCGGGACCATAAGCGGCCGAGTTCGCGCGGGCCCACCAGCCCGCGTACCTCGCCTTCCTCTTCGAGTAGGCGCGCAAAATGAAGCAAGGTTCCCCATGTCGCCGTGCCGAAATAGTCAGCTCCGGCGGCAGGAGGAACCTCGATCATCGGATGTTCTTCCGCCATATATGCGTATTAATCCTCGCCTTAATCCTCATCCGCGGGCTTGATAACCACGTGACGCCCCGCGCCTACACCCTCGGAATCGGAAACAAGTCCGGCAGCGGCAGCAGCATCGTGCACCACCTTGCGTTCAAAAGGATTCATGGGATCCAGCTCAATCTCATCGCCGGTTTCCTGTACCTCGCGGATGGCTTCCGCAGCGATTTCCTCGATCTTGGCGCGCCGCTCATCGCGGTACCCCGCGATATCCAACATGAGGCGCGAGCGTTCCCCGGTCTTTTCCTGAACCGCGAGACGGGTCAAATCCTGGAGTGCATTAAGAGTGGCACCGTGCCGGCCCACCAGGCGGCGCAGCCGCTCATCAGCTTCCCCCTCGGTGACAATGGCGATTGTGGCACGATCTTCGTCAATCGAGATATCAATATCGCCGTCGAGATCAGCAATATCCAGCAGTTCTTCGAGGTAATCAGCCGCAATATCGCCTTCGCGATCGAGCTTCTTAATATCCTCAGACGTTTCGCTCATTCTTTCTCCTGGTATCCGGGGGATCCCCTTCTGGGGCTGCCAAGATTTTGCGCAACCCGTCCGTTCCTTTTCTTTGACTAAGTTTAGCTTGTTCTACGCCGGTAGCCGGGTGTTATTTCCCGCGGTTTTTCTTATTCTTCTTGGCGCGGGCCCGAGCCCGTTCGGCCTGGCGGCGTTCGTAGCGCTTGCGGGCGCGTTCTTCATCCGTCAAACCATCTTTACCGACGGCAGGCTTATCGTCATCATCCTCATCCTCCGGACGCGGCATATAAGCATCCGGACTCAGCCCGGCCTTCTTCGCGCGTTCTTTGCTCATCGGCTGGTAGCGCTGGCCGCCCTTCTGCTCCTCAGCTTCCAATTCGGCGATTTCCTCATCGGTAAGACCCTTGCGCTTACGCTTTTCCAGAATGCGCTTCTCGCGTTCGATATAAGCCCGCGAACCGGGAGTCGGGTTATGGCGGATGAACCAGCTCTGCTGGCACATATTCCAGAGGTTACCGGCACACCAGTAGATGAGCACACCCACCGGGAAGACCGCACCGGAGAAGACATAAATCAGCGGCATACCGTAGAGCATCATGCGCTGCATGCGCAGGGCCGCGTTATTCGGATCCTTCTGTTCCGGCATATTCTTCGTCATGAGCTGACGCTGCGTCCAGAACATACTGACGATCATGATGACAACAAGAACGACGGCGACAATCCGCACCTGGGTGGCATTAGCAAATTGACCTGCGGTCGAAATAGTGGCGGACATCGGAGCACCAAAGAAGGTGGTTTCTTCGAAATCCTGCGCAACCGACTGCGTAATCGGCCCGATGGGACCACGCTTACCCGTCGCAATGGAGGGGAAGTTAATAAGCACCCGATACAGCGAGAAGAGAATCGGCATCTGCACAAGCATGGGCCAGCACGATGCCATGGGGGAGGCCCCGTGTTTGCGGTAGAGCGCCTGCAGTTCTTCCTGCTGCCGCTGCATGGACACCTGGTCCCGCTTCCCCTTGTACTTCTTCTGCAGCTTCTGGATATCGGGTTGCAGCACCTGCATTGCCCGGGAAGCACGAATCTGCCGGTTATACAGCGGCAAGATGAGCAGACGAACCACAATGGTCAGGCCGATAATGGCGCATACCCAGGCCGGCCCAGCGCCCTGGTTCATACCCAGGAGTACGAGTCCTTCATGGATGCCGTACATCACCCACGAGACCGCCCACATAAACGGAGCGAGAATTGTATCCACTTAGTTTCTCCTCACGCTGCTGGACGACCCTCGTTGGGATTGTCCGTAGCGTTGTTCTTATCGTCTAACGCGTCTTCTTTGGCGTAAAGCTCGAGAAGCTCATCTTGGTCCAATGGTTTCTTTGGCCACTGACCCGGTGGTGGCACTCTATCTACGCCGCCCTTCGTCAATGGGTTGCACCGTAGCAAGCGCCACACGGTTAAAAGTGTACCTTTGCCGGTCCCGTGAATCTGTATGGCTTGTATCGCATAGGCCGAACAGCTCGGTGCATAGCGGCACCGCGGGGGACGCGCGGCTGAGATTGTGCGTTGGTACCAGCGCACCGCTCGTACCAGCATGCTTTCTTTGCGCCGTTCTTCCGCTTCTCCGTTGTCCCGCGCCGGCGTCATGGGGTGCTCACCAGCCGAGAACGGTGCGCGCGTGCCTTGGCGAGCGCTCGGTCCACATCGGCACCGAGTTGCGCACTGCTACTTCCCGCCGCGGCGGGAAAAGCGCGAACGACGACGAGATCGCCGTCGTCAAAAAAACTTAGGCGGGCACGCATGAGATGGCGCAGTTGCCGGTATACCCGATGCCGCACCACGGAATTTCCCACGGCTTTGGATACGACAAAACCGACCCGCACAGGGTGAGGGCCGGTTAGGGTCGATTCCGACTGGGAGCCGAGGATGACTTGGACGCGCCGCGCAGAGCCGCGCGTTCCGGAAAAGGCCGAGTCGAAATCCGCCGAACTCCGCATGCGGTGAACGGCTGGAAGCATTTACTGAGCCGAAATCTTGGCGCGACCCTTGCGACGGCGAGCTGCCAGAACAGCGCGACCCGCGCGGGTCGACATGCGCTTGCGGAAACCGTGTACCTTAGCGCGACGGCGATTATTCGGCTGGAAAGTCCGCTTAACCACGGTGATCCCCTCCACTAGATATTGACGGGCTTATCCACAAGCGGTGGCGGCCCTTCTTGACAAATAACGCGTGGCTGAACCACGCATGGACTAGATGACTTTACGCGAGATCGGGCCGATGAGTCAAAGGTTTTTAGCGCGCGGTGACCGTTATCTCAAGGATGATCACTGTGAGAAAACACGTACCGAAGCAATTTTTTCGACCTATACACATCTGTGGAAAAGATTGAGGATAGGTTTTTAAGGCTCCACAGCGCGCAAGTGACCTGTGAATAACAGGGATGTAATTTCCACAGGTGTGGAGAAGCCTGTGGATAACTTGTTAGCGTGTTGCGCGTCAATTCACCTACGATAGGCAGACAGATAGGGCATGGCCTCACCAGATAGTGTGAAACTTACAGTCGTGATCATCAACGGCGCTCGGATCACCTGGCTGCGAGGCTCGCCCCCTTTTTTCTTAGGAGAGTCCTCAGGAGGATGTCATGGCGGAGATGAACCCCGCGCGCGATGCTTGGCTGGCAGCCTTAGAATTGCTGCGCATGCAGGGTGACCTCTCCGATTCGCAATCCGCTTTTGTGCGCATGGCCAATCCACTCGCCACCGCCGAGGACATTTTCATGATCGTGGTGGGATCCGAGTTCGTGAAGAACTGGATCGAGGAGCACGTTGCCGATCTTATGACCGGGGCGCTATCCAATATTCTTGGCCACAACATTCGCTTGGTTATTTCCATTGATCCAAGCGTCAATGAATCCCCACTCCCGGCTGCGGAACGCCGCGAATCCCGCCCGGTAGAGACCGCTCCGGCTCCGCGCCGCGCGGAAACTCCCACTGCACTATCCCCGGATTCGGAGTGGAATCAGTCCGCTACCTATCGAGATTTCACCCGGGAGGAACCGGGGGGCTACCCGGAGTTTCCCGCCGAGCCGGTGGCCGCTGCTGCGCCGTCGGCCCTGAGTTCCCCGCGAGTAACCGCACCGGTCGAAAAAACTGAACCGACCTCCCTCGCAACTTTGGCAATGGCCTCCGGGGAAGAAAAAATTTACGGGAATTCTGCCGATCCTTCGTTTGCGGCGATGTCCACGGCCGCCGGGCTCAACCCGAAATACACTTTCGATAATTTTGTGATTGGGGATTCGAATCGTTTTCCGACCGCGACCTCGCTAGCGGTTTCCGAAGCACCCGGAACTACCTATAATCCACTTTTCCTCTATTCGGATTCCGGGATGGGGAAAACACATCTTATGCACGCGATCGGGAATTATGCGATTTCGCTCTACCCGAATATTCACGTGCGTTATATCAGCGCCGAAGAATTCACCAATGCTTTTATTAACGCGGTGCGCGACGGCCGGCAAAGCGAATTCAAGGATTCTTTCCGCAAAGTCGATATTTTGCTGATCGACGATATCCAATTCATTGGCGGGCGTGATACCACCGTGGAGGAGTTCTTCCACACCTTCAATGCTCTGACGAATTCCAATAAGCAGATTGTTATTACCTCCGATGTGGCCCCGAATCTACTCAATGGCTTCGAAGAGCGGATGCTTTCGCGTTTTAACTCCGGGGTGGTGGCCAGTATTGACCGCCCGAATCTGGAAACCCGTATCGCTATTCTGGAAAAGAAAGCGCATGTGGACGGTATTAGCGTGCCGCGCGAGGTGCATGAATATATCGCCACGCATATGACCACAAACGTGCGCGAAATGGAAGGCGCACTGCGGCGGGTCACCGCTTTCGCGGATCTGTCCAAGCAGCCGGTTTCGCTCACGCTATCCGAGATGGTTCTCAAGGATCTTATTACCAATCCGGATTCGGTGGATATTAAACCGAGCCTCATCATGGCGCAAACGGCGAATTACTTCTCCATCACCATTGATGATCTCACCAGCGCGGATCGTTCCCGGATTCCGGTGACCGCGCGGCAAATCGCCATGTACCTGTGCCGGGAAATGACGGATCTTTCCCTCCCCAAGATCGGTTCGCTCTTCGGCGGACGCGACCACACCACCGTCATGCACGCCTATCGCAAAATCGATAAGCAGATGGCCGAGCGGCAGACCACCTATAACCAGGTCTCCGAGCTTTCCGTGCGTATTAAGCAGGCCGCCAGCCAGGCGGAGTAACGCTGTAGCTCGCGTTTCGTCCGTGCGGCACGTTTAGTGCGGCACTTTGAATTCGGCACATGTAGTGCGACTAATGTAGTGCGACGACGCAGCTACCTGACGATCTGCGTCACATCATCTTTAATGCCAGCCTGAACCTTGCCCTGTTTCCTCACCCACATTACGTGCATGAAAGCTATCCACAGGTCTTGCGGATAAGCTGTGGACAGAAGCATAAATTTAGCGGATCGGCGAGATCTAGCGGTGGATAGCCACGTGAGGAAAGTGTCTCATCCCCCGAAAGCCCTCATTATCCACAATGCCGTCCACAGGCCCATCCACAAGCAGGATCCGCATGCTCACGCCGTTTCGAACACATTTCCACAGTGTCCACAGCACCTACTACTACCACTACCTATTAACACTCGCACGGACAACAACCGGTCGCCGAGGGCCTGTGCACCCGCCGCGGTAAACTACACCGTTGTAATTACAAAGCCGCTAAATTCTTTTCCTTCCGGGCCCTCCCTCGCGTAAAGTAGCTCTAGAAGTTCTTGTCATTGGGAGGAAGGTTCGCTGTGAAATTGCGGATTGAACACGATGTCTTCGCGGACGCCGTCTCGTGGACGGCACGCACTATCCCCACCCGCCCTTCGCTGCCCATCCTCTCCGGGATCAAAATTGAAGCCAAAGACACCGGTGTCGTTGCACTCTCCTCTTACGATCCTGATATTTCCTCCTACGCTGAAATTACCGGTGATGTAGAAGAAGCCGGAACTATTTTGGTGCACGGGCGTCTCCTGGCTGAATATGCCCGCGCACTCCCCAATAAGCCCATTGACCTCACTGTCGAAGGAACCAAACTTGATCTCCAATGCGGCTCTTCGCGCATGGTCATGACCTCGATGCCGCTGGAAGATTACCCGGCCGCTCCGCCCCTCGACGGGGTATCGGGCGTGGTTGATGGTGCGGCCTGGCAGCATGCGGTAGCCCAGGCTGTCACCGCCGCCTCCACCGATGACACCCTTCCGCTCCTCGTCTCGGTCTGCATTGAAATCAACGGTGAAAATATTGCCCTCATGGCAACTGACCGCTACCGCCTGGCCATCGCTAACCTCACCTGGGAACCGGAAGATCCGCAGATTTCCGCGCGAATCCTGGTACGGGCCAGTCGGCTTTCCGATATTGCGAAGTCCCTCGGCTCGGTTGGTAATGTGCGCATGACCCTGGATACCACCGGACGTACCGGCCTCATTGGTTTCCGGGCTGCGGACCGCCAGAACGTGGCTCGCCTTATCGACGGCGATTACCCGCAGGTTCGGGCTCTCTTCCCGGATACCGTCAATGGCTACGCGGTGATTGATCGCCTCATGTTGCTTGATGCCATTAAGCGTGCGCGGCTCGTCGTCGAAAAAAATAGCGCGGTGCGCCTGAGCTTTAGCGAAGGCAGCGTGGTATTGGACGCCGGTCAAAACGATTCGGCGCAAACCAGTGAAGCACTGCCGGCAACCCTCACCGGAGAAGACATTGCGATGGCTTTCAATCCGGCTTACCTGCAAGATGGCTTGACCGCGGTAGATACACCCTTCGTGCGTCTCTCCTTCACCAGCCCCACGAAACCTGCGGTTATTACCGGCCAACCCGAAGAAACCGGCTCCGATACGGATGAGTTCCGCCTCCTCCTCATGCCGATTCGCACCTATTCCTAAGGCGCGGGTGTGAGTGTACATCTCTGACTTAGCGCTGGCGGATTTTCGTAACTACCGGCGTGAAGTGGCTCGTTTCCGCCCCGGGGTGACTATCCTCGTGGGCGAGAACGGCCAGGGGAAAACCAATCTGGTGGAGGCTATCGCCTACCTCGCCACTCTCACCTCCCATCGAGTTTCTTCCGATAATGCCCTGATCCGCCAGGGTGCGACCGCTGGCGTGGTACAGGCCCGGGTGGTGCGTGGCGAATCACCAACCACCGCGGAAGTGGAAATTTATGCCGGGCGTGCTAACCGAGCCCGCCTCAATCGCGGTAATGTGCGCCCGATAGAAATTCTCGGAACGATCCGCGCGGTGCTCTTCGCACCCGAAGATCTCGCTCTTGTGCGCGGCGAACCTGCGGTACGGCGCGCTTTCCTGGACGACCTTATGGTGCAGCTCCGCCCGCGGCTCGCCTCGGTGAAAAGTGAATATGAACGGGTGATCCGTCAGCGTGCTGCCCTTCTGAAAACTGCGGGAGCCGCGCGCCGCCGCGGAAAAGCAGTGGATCACGCCGCTATTGATGTATGGGATGAACAGCTGGCCACCCTTGCCGCCCAGATCGTGGCTGCCCGCGCTGAATTGGTGGCGCGGCTACGCCCGTATGTCACGGATATGTACAACATTGTGTCCGGTAACCGCGGGCACGCCCGCCTCGATTACGCGGCGAATGCGTGGCGCGGTAGTTTCACTCTTCCCGATGCTGCCGCACTGTTAAACGACGACGCCGCCAGCTGCCAGGCCGTCACCGCCCAAGAAGAGGCGCTGCGGGATGTGGAAACCGCCCGGTCTCTGCTGCGTTCTCAGCTGGATGAACGCCGGGATCAAGAAATTGAGCGCGGCGTGAATTTGGTGGGTCCACACCGCGATGACCTGCGCTTATCTTTAGGAACCCTGCCGGCCAAAGGCTATGCCAGTCACGGGGAAAGCTGGAGTTACGCCCTCGCCTTGCGTCTGGCCTGCTGGAAGTTACTGAGCGAGGATGGCGAACCCATTCTCCTTCTCGACGATGTTTTTGCTGAACTTGATGCCCGGCGCCGGGAGCGCCTGGCTGAGCTGGTGGCGCAGGCTGACCAGGTGATTGTTACCGCCGCGGTGGGCGATGACCTGCCCGAAAGCCTGCGCGGGGATCGCCTCCATATTACGGCGGGCAGCATTACCGGGGAGCTTCGTGACGGTACGTTGACCGAAGAAGTGAACGGTAGCGCGGTAACCGAGGAGGTGCGCGATGGCGCGTGAGGCTGGAGATCTCTTCGCGCTCCACGCCTTGGATGCCGCTCGGGAAGCAGCTTTCCGGCGCGGGGATGTGCGTACCCGCCGCCCCGCCGCGGCACCCCGTTACATTGCGGCGAATAGCACGGGCGCAGCCGGAGAACCCGGCGTGGCGGATCGCATTGGTGATCCGGTGGCTAGCCCCGGCCCGGGTTGGGGTGATGTGGGATCCGGGGCCCGGCCCTCCTGGCGCGACCCGCATCCGGTTGGTGAACTCCTGGCTCGCACGATCCGCGACCGCGGCTGGCAAAGCCACCTCGATATCGCCTCCGTTTCCGCGCGGTGGGACGATATTGTGGGACCGAATGTGGCGCGGCACTGCCGTATTGAGGATTTTTCCGACGACGGCGTTCTCACCCTGCGCGCTTCCTCCACTTCGTGGAAAACCCAGATGCGCGCGCTCCTCGCCACCCTTTCCGGGCGGATTGCCGCTGAAATAGGGGAGGGGATTGTCAAAGACATTGTGATTCTGGGTCCGCATCGGCCCAGCTGGAAGCATGGGCCGCTCTCCGTTCCCGGGCGCGGGCCCCGGGATACTTACGGATAGCCCGGCGCACCGATGCTGGCTATTCCCAGCCCAGGGCATGCAGGGCGTCGTCGTCCAAACCGTAAAAATGCCCAACCTCGTGGATAATAGTGACCCCGATTTCCTCCACTAATTCTTCGCGAGTTTCGCACCAGCGCATAAGCGGGCCGCGGAAAATAAAGATGCGGTCGGGAAGTAAGCCGGCGTCATCCCCGCGCTCGGTGAGCGCTACCCCGTCGTAAAAACCGAGCACCGCGGGTAAGCCGTCCTCGTCGTAATCCTCCGGGCGGAGCATATCCGGCTCGGGTTCTTCTTCCACTAAAAACACCACATTGGGAAGGGAAGCAAGAAAAGCCTCGGGCAGCAGATCGATGGCATCGGCCACCGCCTCTTCGAATTCTTGCTCGGACATCTCCAGCACAGCGGTCCTCCGTCTCAGTTTCATAGCTGCTTATAGGCTAGAATAGACGAGGGACTCTCCAGCGTAGGTACCTACCAGAACGGCGGTTAACGCGGGAGAGGCCCATTTTTGAGAGTTAGCCTGAAGGAGTGTTCCGCGCGTGTCGGAAACAACGAGTCATCCCGAGCCGGAACAGCGCCCGGTTCAGCAGAGCCCTGCGCATCACGTCGGCGAAGTATCCCCCGATCAATCTTATGATGCATCGAATATTACCGTCCTCGAAGGCCTTGAGGCGGTGCGCAAACGCCCCGGTATGTATATCGGCTCTACCGGGGAGCGTGGTTTGCACCACCTGGTCTACGAAGTTGTGGATAATTCCGTTGACGAAGCGCTGGCCGGCTACGCGGATACCATCACGGTGACCCTGCGTGAGGATGGTGGGGTCCGCGTGGAAGATAACGGGCGCGGTATCCCCGTGGATATGCACCCCACCGAAGGGCGTCCCGCGGTGGAAGTGGTCATGACCGTGCTGCACGCCGGCGGTAAATTCGGCCAGGGCGGCTACGCGGTATCCGGTGGCCTCCACGGTGTGGGTGTGTCCGTGGTGAACGCACTATCTACCCGCATGGAAACTATTGTCAAGCGCGATGGTTATGTGTGGCGGATCGCCTATGAAAACGGGGTTCCCACCCGGGAACTGGAACGCGGGGAAGAAACCACCGAAACAGGAACTACCCAGACTTTCTGGGCCAATCCGGATATTTTCGAAACTACGGATTATGATTTCGAAACGCTGCGTAAGCGTTTCCACCAGATGGCTTTCCTCAATAAGAATTTGCGCATTAACCTCATTGATGAGCGCACCTCCGCCACCTCGGAAGGCGATGAAGTCACCGGGGTCGAAGGTGAAACCGCGGCGGAAGTTCCGGCCCGGCGCGAAGTGTCCTATTGCTATTCCGGCGGGTTGCTCGACTACGTCAAGTTCCTCAACTCGATGAAAAAGTCGGAGATCATCAATAACGACATCATCTACTTCGAAGCTGAAGATGATGAGAAACAGATCGAAGTGGAAGTGGCCATGCAGTGGACCTCGGCCTATTCCGAATCGGTCAATACCTTCGCCAATACGATTAACACCACCGAAGGTGGAATGCACGAAGAAGGTTTCCGCTCCGCACTCACCTCGGTGATTAATAAGTACGCGCGCGAACACGGGCTCCTCAAAGATAAGGACCCGAATCTTTCCGGTGATGATGTGCGTGAAGGCCTCACCGCGGTGATCTCCGTAAAACTGGGTAATCCCCAGTTCGAAGGCCAGACCAAAACCAAGCTCGGGAATACCGAAGCGCGCACCTTCGTGCAGCAGCAGATGTACACCCAGCTCAGTGATTGGCTTGATTCACACCCGGCGGATGCCAAAGAAATTATTCGCAAGGGTACCCAGGCTTTTGCCGCCCGCGCGGCCGCCCGCAAAGCCCGGGAAGCGACCCGCCGCAAATCTGTGCTGGAATCCGCCTCGATGCCAGGCAAGCTTAAGGATTGCACCTCGAATAAACCCGAAGAATGCGAAATCTTCATTGTGGAAGGTGATTCCGCCGGTGGTAGCGCCGTGAACGGGCGCGATCCGGAACACCAGGCGATTATGCCCATCCGCGGCAAGATCCTTAACGTGGAAAAGGCCCGCCTGGATCGGGCGCTTTCCTCGGATACTATCCAATCGCTTATCACCGCTTTCGGCACCGGTATCGGTGATGAATTCGATATTGATAAGCTGCGCTATCACAAGATCATTTTCATGGCGGATGCGGATGTGGACGGCTCGCATATTGCAACGCTCCTGCTCACTCTGGTGTACCGCTACATGCGTCCGCTTATCGAAGCTGGGCATGTTTTCCTGGCTATGCCCCCGCTCTACCGCATCAAATGGACGAATGCCCCGCATTCCTACGTGTTCTCGGATCGGGAACGCGATGATGTGCTCGAAGAAGGCAAAGACAAGGGTTGGCGGCTGCCCCGCGAAGAATCGCAGCGTATCCAGCGCTATAAGGGTCTGGGCGAAATGAACGCGGAAGAACTGTGGGATACCACCATGAATCCGGAATTCCGCACCCTCAAGCAGGTCTCCATCGGGGAGGCCGCCGCAACAGACGAAACCTTCAGTGTTCTCATGGGCGAAGATGTGGATTCTCGCCGCGGCTTCATTCAACGTAATGCGCACGACGTGCGCTTCCTCGATATCTAGGATTTGTCATCATTATGAGCGAAAGCGAAACGACGTCCACGTATAATCACGGCGCGATTATGGAGGTGGATCTCCAGCGCGAAATGGAGAGTTCCTACCTCGATTACGCCATGTCCGTTATTGTGGGCCGCGCGCTGCCGGACGTGCGCGATGGCCTCAAGCCCGTGCATCGGCGCGTTATCTACGCGATGTACGACGGCGGATACCGGCCCGATTCCTCCTTCTCCAAGTCAGCGAAAATCGTGGGCGATGTTATGGGGCACTACCACCCGCACGGTGATGCCGCCATTTACGACACCATGGTGCGCCTGGCCCAACCGTGGTCCATGCGCTACCCGCTGGTGTCCGGGCAGGGTAATTTCGGTACGTCCGGTGATCTGGGTGCGGCTGCCCCGCGGTACACGGAAGCGCGGATGGCTCCCCTCGCCTTGGAAATGGTACGGGATATCAAGGAAAATACGGTTGATTTCGAGCCGAATTACGATGGCTCGCTCATGGAACCGACCATCCTCACCTCCCGTTTCCCGAATCTCTTGGTAAACGGCTCCGAAGGTATCGCGGTGGGCATGGCCACCCGCATCCCACCGCATAACCTGCGCGAAGTGAATGACGGCGTGCAGTGGTACCTCGCCCACCCGGATACTTCCCGCGAAGAACTCCTGGGCGAGCTCATGCGCCGCATCAAGGGCCCGGATTTCCCCACCGGGGCAACGATCCTGGGGACTCGCGGTATCGAGGATGCTTACCGGACCGGGCGCGGGTCCATCACCCAGCGTGCGGTGGTGGAAGTGGATGAGATCGGCGGCCGCACCTGCCTGGTCATCACCGATCTGCCCTACCAGGTCAATCCGGATCGCTTGCTGGACAAAATGGTGGAGGGTATTAAGGATGGCCGCCTCCCGGGTATTGCTGATATCCGTGATGAAACTTCGGGGCGGGCCGGCCAGCGTATCGTCGTCGTTCTTAAACGCGACGCGGTACCGAAGGTGGTCCTCAATAATCTCTACAAGCACACGCAACTGCAAAATAATTTCCCGGCGAATATGTTGGCCCTGGTGGACGGGGTGCCGCGTACGCTTTCCCTCGATGGTTTCGTACGGCACTGGGTCGCGCACCAGATGGATGTGATCCGCCGGCGCACCGAATACCGCCTCAACGAAGCCCTCAAGCGCATGCATATCCTCGAGGGTTACCTCAAGGCTCTCGATGCTCTTGACGAAGTTATTGCGCTGATTCGTGCTTCGGCCACCGTGGATGTGGCTCGCACCGGCCTCATGGAGCTCCTCGATATTGATGAGGACCAGGCCAATGCGATTCTGGAAATGCAGCTGCGCCGCCTGGCCGCACTGGAACGCCAGAAGATCCTGGACGAATACGAAGAAAAGCGGGCCCTCGTGGAGGACTACCGCGGTATTTTGGCTTCGGAGGATCGCCAGCGTTCCATTATTTCTGAAGAGCTGCAGGCCATTACCGATAAGTACGGCGATGACCGGCGCACCACCATCCTCCCCTATGACGGGGAGATGAGCGTGGAAGACCTCATCCCCGAAGAAGACGTGGTGGTCACAGTCACGCGCTCGGGTTACGTCAAGCGCACCAAGGTGAGTGAATACCGCGCCCAGCATCGCGGCGGTAAGGGTATTCGCGGGGCTTCGCTGCGCGTAGACGACGTGGTCGATCATTTCGGGATTGCTTCTACCCACGATTGGCATTTGTTCTTCACGAACCTCGGGCGGGTCTACCGTCTCAAGGGTTACGAACTTCCCGAAGGTGGGCGTGACGCTAAGGGCCAGCACGTGGCGAATCTACTGGCCTTCCAGCCCGGCGAAACCATCGCGGCGGTGCGTTCGATTCGCAGTTACGACGACGCGAAGTATCTGGTACTCGCCACAAAGTCCGGGCTGGTGAAGAAGACCCCGCTCCAGGATTACGATTCCCCGCGCTCGGGCGGTTTGATTGCGATTAAGCTGCGCGAGCTGGCGGATGGGAGCAGCGACGAGGTGGTAGCCGCCTCCCTCGTGGATGATGCCGATGACCTGCTGCTCGTCTCCCGCCACGGGATGTCTTTGCGTTTCACGGCGAATGCGGAATCGCTGCGGCCGATGGGCCGGGCGGCTTCCGGGGTGACGGGCATGAAATTCCGCGGGGATGATTCGTTGCTGACCATGGACGTTGTACATGATGATTCCCAGGTTTTCGTGATGACGGAACAGGGCTTTGCCAAGCGGACCAGCGCGGATGAATACCGGGTGCAGGGGCGTGCCGGTATGGGTATTAAGGTGGCGAAGCTGACCGAAGCCCGCGGGGATCTGGTGGGCGCGCTCATGGTGTCCAGCGGTGACGAAGTGCTCGCTATTATGGAATCGGGCAAGGTGATGCGCGCCGCGGTTGATGAAGTGTCGCTCACCGGCCGCAACACCCAGGGCGTTACGTTCGTGCGGCCCGATAAGGGTGACAGAATTATTGCTGTCGCGCGTAATGCTGAGGTGGAGATAGAAGAAGATGAGGTCCCCGCCGCCGGCGAGCAGGCGGCAGCGGAGGAACCGGCTACCGAATCGGAATCGGCGGAACCTACGGCGGCTACGCAACCGGAGGAACCTACGGCACCGGCCGCGGAAACCTGGGAGAACTGAGATGACAGATACACAACACACTCCGGAACATCAGCCCGGCCGCGGGCGTGATGCCGCGGGATTGGAGGCAACCCGGGTGCGTGGCGCCATGCCGATGGCCGCGGAGGGCCACAGCGGTCCGGCCGTTGCTTCCGCACCTGCGCATTCGTCTCCGCGGTACGACGGCGCAGCTGGCGCCCCGCCCCGGGGCGCCAGCGGGTCAGCCGCCGGGGCGGGGCGCCCGGCTGCTACCGGGCAGCGGGCGAGCGCCTACCCGCGGGTATCCGCTCCGGAAGGTGCTGCTCCCGCGAAGCAAACCGTGGGCATCCGCCGGATTCGGATGACTATCGCCAAGGTGGAGCCGATGTCCGCCATGAAAATCGGCTTCCTGCTGTCCGTGGCGATTGGCATCATGATTGTCATCGCGATGATGCTTATCTGGTTCGTGCTGGACGGCATGCACGTGTTCTCCCAAATGTCGGATCTTTTTGACACCCTTGGCAATGAAGAATTGCTGCGGGTGGGTGAATACATGGAATTTGGCCGCTGGATGGCTTTCGCTGTGCTGGTGGGGATTATCCATATTGTGCTTCTGACCGCGCTCTCCGCGATCGCGGCACTTATCTACAATCTTTTCGCTGCTCTGGTGGGAGGACTGCGCCTGACAGTCACCGATGAGTAGGGCGCGCGTCCCGTGGTGGCTGTGGGTTATCCGCTACCTTGTGCTGGCCCTGGGCCTATTCATTATGGGCTTCGGTATCCAGCTGGCTATCGCTTCTGACCTGGGTACCTCCCCCATTTCTTCGCTCCCCTACGTGGTCTCGCGCATCACGCCGATCTCGGTGGGCACCCTGACCGGGTGTATGCACGTGGTGTTCATTGTTATCCAGGTGGCCTTGCTGCGCCGGGAATTTCCGCCGCTGGAATTTCTACAATTACCCATGGCTGTACTTATGGCCACGGGTATCGAAGCGGCTGGCGCGATCCTCGGTCAGATCACGTATTCGAGCTACCCGCAGCAGTGGCTGCTCTGCCTGGGCGGGGTGGCGGTGCTCGCGGTAGGAATCTGCGTGGAGGTGAGCTTCGGGGCGATTGTCAACGCCGGCGAAGGCGTGGTGATCGCAATCTACCGGAAAACAGTGCGCCGCTTCGGCGTGCATCGCTGGACTAATTTCGGCGCCATTAAGGTCTATAACGACGCCGCCCTGGTTGTTCTGGCCAGCGCATTGTCGCTCGCGATGCTCGGGGAGCTCGTGGGCGTGCGAGAAGGCACCCTCGCGGCTGCGGTGCTCACCGGCCCGGCCATCCGCTTGGTGACTCCCTGGATTGGGGTGCCGCTGCGCCGGCTGCTGCGGTTGGCTTAGTTACTGGCCACCAGCCACCCGCCCCTGCTGCGGCTGAGCTAGCCACGTGCCGGCCGGGCGCGCCGGCTTCGCCGGCGCCGGCGTCGTTGTAGAAAATGCGCGTGCGGGTGCGGGAAAACGCGCGAATGGGGGTGTGGGTTCCCGGGTGTGACAACAGTGTTTGAGCACGCCATCGGACCGGTGTGACGCGAACCGCAAGCAAAACGATTTGGAAACAGCGGCTCGCCGGTGTAAACTCATGTGGTCACCGGGCCTATAGCTCAGTTGGTTAGAGCGCAGTCCTGATAAGACTGAGGTCGATGGTTCGAGTCCATCTAGGCCCACGGTTACGAGGAGGCTTATGAAACGGGTTGGTTTCTTCCTCGGCTCACTTGCTGCTGGATGTTGTGCTGTCGCTGCCCTGGTGCACGTGATGGATGAGCATTCTCGTTGGCACCACGTTCCGGATCCCGCGCCGGAATCTTAGGGGCTATGGCGCAATTGGTAGCGCACCTGCTTTGCAAGCAGGGGGTTAGGGGTTCGAGTCCCCTTAGCTCCACCAGGTTTTCCTTTCATGCTTGGCCTTTAGGCCGCCAGCAAAATGTGCGTGGGTGACAGTTTTCAGCGGGTTTTATGTTCCTGATGTACATTTTGCGGCTCGTCAGGTCCGAAATGTACATTCTGTGAAGCCGGAAGACCAAGCCAGAGGCCTATTCGGGATAAACGTAACCCCGGCGATTCAGCCGAGGCTGGTGATCGTTTCGGGGTCTTCGCGAGTAATCCTACGGGAAATTCGAAACGCTTTGGCCCAGCGTATTGGCGTGCGCCTGAATTGACTCAAGTTCCCAAGGTTCGAAGCGGATGTCCACCGTGGATGTGTTCATAACTTACCTCTCCTACAACGTTGTGAAGCAAGTGCTAAGGTCGCTATATCCAAGGATATCTTCAATGGGATCGCCCGCGCTCCACAAACTGACGACTGAAATCCCCACAAACTGACGACTCGATTTCCGATAAACTGACGACTGTATGGTCCATAAACTGACGACTGTATGGTCCATAAACTGACGACTCCGCCCTAAAAGCGCGAAATATCAGGGAAAATGAAAGCGGGCGATATGGCTCAGGAAAGTGTCTCTTACCGGCCCAGGCTGGCCGATAGCGAGCTGGAGGACGCCCTTGCGCGCGCCGGTGGTGTGCTCGTGACCGGGCCTAAGGGTTGCGGGAAAACGGAGACGGCCCGCCGGTATGCCAAGAGTGCGATCCAGGCGGATATCGATCCGCAGCTCGAACAGCAATTAGCGGTGCTCCCGCAGCTTGTCCTCGAGGGCGATACCCCGCGGCTTGTGGACGAATGGCAGGTTTACCCGGTGCTATGGGATCTCGCCCGGCATGAAATTGATCGGCGCCACCGCCCGGGCCAGTTCATTTTTACTGGTTCCACCGCTCCCGGCGAGGGCGCCGCCCGCCATAGCGGTGCGGGGCGGTTCGCGCGCCTCGTGATGGGAACTATGACCTTCGCGGAAACCGGGCACAGTGACAGCGCCGTCTCCCTGCGTGAGCTCGCGCAATTACCGCCCGGAGCTGCGATAACTCCGGCCTCCTCCTCCCTCACCGTTCCGGATATCGCCCAGCGCATCGCGCACGGGGGCTGGCCGGGCAACCTCGAGCTCAGCACGGAACAAGCTCGTGCTAATAATCGTGATTATCTGGAGACTGTCTGCGCCGTCGACATTAGAATTCCGGACAATACATATCGTGACCCGCAGCGCGTCGCGGCTCTCCTCACCTCCCTCGCGCGCGGAACCGCAACGGAAATGTCCGTCAGCGCCCTGGCGCGCGATACCGGCCTGGCGCGCGATTCGGTGCGTGACTACCTCGATTCTTTGCAGCGTATTTTTATTACGACGCCGCAGCCAGCCTGGCGCGCGCATCTTCGCTCCGCAGCGCCGCTCCGAGAAGCGCCCAAGCATCACCTGGCCGATCCGGCGCTTGCCGTCGCCGCATTGCACGCAAGCGAGCGCGAACTCCTGGACGACCTGGAGTTTTTCGGGCAGCTTTTCGAATCCCAGGTTGTGCACGATCTGCGCTACCTGGCTCGTACCGATATTTATCACGGCCGCGGCGCTGACGGGCTGGAAGTGGATGGCATCCTGGACGTTGGTGGGCGTACGGCGCTGGTAGAAGTAAAACTCGGCTCGGTTCCGAGCATTATTGATGGAGCAGCCGCGAATTTACAGCGGTTCGCGCGGCGGTATGTGAAAAGCACCGATCCGCTCCTCGTGGTGGTGACCGGATCGGGCCTCAGTTACACCCGTCCCGATGGCGTGCACGTGGTGGCCTTCGGAAACCTCGGCGCGTGAAGGCGGCGACGGGAATGTACTGCGTTTGTGGTACATACGCGGTACAGCTCGGAAAGAATATACCGTCTCCGGCGCCGCCCGCGCCTCGCGTTCCGAATCCGCTCGCACCCGCGCCTCGCACCCGCGCCTCACGCCCCGGCGCACTCCCGCCCGCCAGCCCACCATCAGGTACTTTCCAGCGCCCTCCCAGGCCGCGCGGTACCCTAGAGATGCCGGGCAAAGCAGCCCGGATCCGAACATAGAGCCGAACATAGACGTCCAGGAAGCGATGGTGAGGAACCATGCACACCGAGTCCCCGGGCCTTGACCGCAATGCCCCCACTCCGATTTTTCGGCAGCTCGCCACCTGGATGCGTGAACAAGTGAGTACCGGTGCGTGGCGGCGCGGTGACCAGCTTCCCATGGAAATCACCCTCGCCGAACAGCTCAATGTGGCCCGGGGGACCCTGCGTAAAGCCGTGGACCAGCTCATCGACGAAGGCCTGCTGGTGCGGGTGCGTGGGCGCGGCACGTTCATCGCCCACGATATTGTGCGCTCGCCGCTCACCTCCTCCCTCACCACCCTCGCCGAAGAACTTGAGCAGCGCGGCATTGACTACACCACCCGGGTGCTCGCCCAGGAAGTCATTCCTGCCCCGCCGCCGATTGCGGCTGCGCTGGGAGTTGATGGCAGCATTTTCCACCTGCGCCGCATGCGCGGCGATGCCGAAGGCTCCATCACGCTCCTTGATAATTGGGTGGTTCTCCCCCCGCTGTGCGCGGAACGTGCCATCCTCGTCAAGCAGGATTACGCGGAAAATTCCCTCTTCGGCACTCTGGAAAATGGTCTCGGCATCGCCCTCTCGCACGGCAGCCGCACCATTTCGGCCACCGGGGCGGATCGCAATCTTGCGCGTATCCTCGGAATTCCGCACGGTTTCCCGCTTATCGATATGAAGCAAGTAACCTACGACGCCTCCGACCGTCCGGTAGAAACTTCGCGGATCTGGATTCGCCCGGATCGCCTGCGGATTCACTCCATCGTGCACCGCACCCCGCTACCGGTCTAAACTTGTCCACTAGCTGTACCTACTTGTATATGCTTGTTCACACTGCTACCCTCGCCTTAACGCACGAGTTCGAGGGGGAGCAATGCGAATACTTGTTGTCGGCGGCTACGGCGTCGGCCTGTCGTTTTTCACCGCGCGCCCGCCCGCGGATGGAGAAACCATTTCCGGGGCGCGCTTCAGCCAGGAACACGGCGGCAAAGCATCGAACCAGGCAGTCGGGGTAGCTCGGCTAGGTATCCCGGTCAGCTTACTCACCGCTGTCGGTTCGGATTGGTACGCGCACGCCGCACGTGAGATGTGGGCGGCCGAGGGTGTGGACGCCTCCGCCGTCGTTACCAAAGAAGGCGTGACTATGGTTGGTGCGATTATTACGGATGCCACCGGAGAAAATCGGATTATTCTAGCCAACGGGGTCTTAGACCAGCTCAGCCCGGCGGATATCGGCGCGCATGCCGCGATTTTCGAGAGTGTGGACACCGTTCTCATCTCCTGCGAAATTCCCGCGGCCAGCGTGGCCCGGGCCATCACCTTTGGGCGCGCGGCCGGAGCGCGCGTCATCCTCAACCCGGCTCCGGTGCCGCGCCTACCCGAACATGTGTTGCGGCAGGTCGATGTCATCACGCCGAACGAAACGGAAGCGGTTGCGCTTTTGCAGATGTTGGGGAACGCCGCCGCCGCTCCTGCGCTCGCTGCCCTCCCACCCCAAGAGAAAGCTGCGCGTATCGCCCGAGCTCTGGAGTGCACCGTGGTGCTCACTCACGGAGCAGCGGGTTGCTATGTGTGCGAAAGCGGGGGCAGGGCGGAGAAAATTTCAGCTGAGAAGCCGCGCGCTGTTGTGGATACCACCGGGGCGGGGGATGCCACGAATGCGGCACTCGCGGCGGCGGCGACCTGCGGGGCCGGACCGGTGGAGGCGGCTCGCTTCGCGAATTGCGCCGGCGCACTTACCGTAGAAAAAGAAGGAGTGCTGCCGGGTATACCCAGCATTGATGATCTTCATACCCGCTTCGGTGCCGAACGCTGCGCCGTCGTACTTCCACGAAACTCATAACAATCCGAACGGAAGGATAAATAATGGAAAAAACTACGCGTATCGCGCCGGAAAATATTACGAACCCGCGCGATTTAGCTCCGTATATCCAACATACCCTCATTAAGACCGGAACCACGCGGGCCGAATCGATCCGCCACGCCGAGCAGGCCATCGAATATGGATTCAACGCGGCTATGGTCGCTGGATCTCAGGTGCCTATTACCGCGAAGGTTTTGGAAGGAACCGGGATTGAAGTGGCATCCGCTCTTGATTTTCCGACTACCGGGGTGATGACTTTGGCCGGGAAAGCCGCGGAAGCCGAAGCTTTGGTGAAGGCCGGCGCTACCCAGATTGATATCGGGGTGCAGATCGGATGGCTTAAAGACGGCGAATATGACAAGTTCCGCGAGGATATTGCCGGCGTCGTCGCCGCGGGTGTGCCCGTTAAGGTGATGCTCGAACTGCCGCTCCTCACCGAGGACGAACGCCGCGCCGCGGTGGAACTTTCCGTGGAAGCTGGTGTGAAGTATCTCAAAAATGCGTCGTCCGGTTCGGTAGAAAAGGCGAGCGTCGCATCCATTAAGTTCTTGAAAAGCCTGGCACCCGCGGGCGTTCTCATCAAGGGATCAGGTGGTATCTCCACCTTTGACCATGCACTATCTTTGATCCGGGCCGGAGCGGCCCTGGTGGGATCGTCGAACTCGGTCGCCATCGTGACCGGGGAAAACGGCCACGAGAGTTACTAGGAGCACTCATGACGAAGGTACCTTTTATCCTCGATACTGATACCGCGCAGGATGATTGCGTGGCGATTCTTTTCGGCCTTCTCGATGAGCGGGCTGATTTGCGGGCCATTACCATGGTGGCCGGAAATGTTGGTTTTGAGCGGCAGATCAAAAATGCGCAGATGACGCTTAATGCTGCTGGTAAGCTCGGCGAAGTTCCCATTCACGTGGGTTGCTCGCAGCCGATGCTACGCGAGTGGGTGTCCGCGGAGGACGTGCACGGTGACGGCACCGGCGGCTTGAGTATTGATTTTACGACGACGCACGTCGAGGATGAGCACGCTGTTGACGCTCTTCTTCGTATTACCGCTGCCCAACCGGGTGAGGTGAGCGTGGTAGCGATCGGGCCGCTGACGAATATCGCGACCGCGGTAGTCAAGGACCGCACTTTTGTAAAGAACGTCAAGAGCCTCTACATTATGGGTGGATCTAAGGCCTATAGGACACTTGGTGTTGGTTTTATCCGGACTTTTCGGCTTGCTAGCGGGCTAAAGTCGGGTTCAAACTCGGTTTGACTCGAGTTTTTGGATGGACAAAAGGGGGTGCGGACGGTTTCCTAGAGATTTTTAAGGAGAACGTTCAATGAGTAAGCGTACGTATACGAGCGAGCAGATC